>JAYWHS010001061.1:0-7395 GCA_043777635.1 Kofleriaceae bacterium
ATCTGGCCCAACTCACGGCACCGCTGCACTCGCCGCATTTCCCCAGTTCGGCCAACTTGCCCCACGCCGTAGTGCGCAGCTCGCGGTCATTGTTGCCGAGCAAACAGAACGTGATGATCTATGCCATTGCCATCGCGGTGGTCGTGGCGTTCATAAAATTCATGCAACTGATTCGCGCCTGATTCAGAATAATCTGGGCCTCATTCAAGCGTCGGGAACCACTGTTTCAGGAGCTGGGCTGGCAAATGGTAGCGGGGGCTTGTTACTCGACGATGACTTCGCTGCATTGTTGGATTTCCATGATCAGGTACAGCAACACGCGCTCTTGCGGGTACATGCCGGGGTGCGCGGAGTTCGACGTTTGGAACGTCGAGTACAACACTTTGCCACAGCCCGTCGGCGTGTACGTCACGGCTTGCGCATGTTGGCCAGCGACACCAGGTTTGGTGCCAGCCACCCAAGGCTTAGGATTATCGAGCACGGGTACGCCGTTGGCATCGTTGCCGATGGCAACCGATTTGAGGGCTTTGACCCAATTGTAGTTATTCGTCACCGGGAATCGTTGGCTGTCATACAAGGCTGGCATTGCGTTGGCTTCCGTTGGGCCTAACTGCAGGCCTAACCACATCCCTAGATCCGGATCGACGGCCCGGCCATCGTCGCTGTTGTAATTGCCACCATCAGAATCGCCGACCGTTGACAGCGTGCCGGTGAGCGTCACGGGGTCGTAGGTGCCGTTGCTGTCAGCGCCGTCGTCACCGAGTTCAATTTGTTGAGGGAACGCGCGGTCGGCAACTTCGCCTGACCAGTCGGTCACATACAATTTGCCGCCTTCTTTGACATATTGCCGAATATTTTTAAGCTTGGTTTGATCTTGCAGCGTGCTGTTGTACGAGCTCATCGACGTGGCGCAGGGGAAAAAGATGATGTGATATTTACGCATCTCGTCGATGCTGTTGAACAGCAAATTGACATCGAGGTCGCCACCCGACGCACTGTATTGATACATTGTCATTTCAGCACCCGCCTCGCCCGTCGCCGAAGACCACGAGTTACCCGACATGGTGCCAAATCCGAGCTTGCCCATGACGTCTTGGATGTTGTCGCTAAAACCGCGAACGATCGCGATCTTGGGAATTGTTGCACCGTTGGCCGGGTCATTCTTGGACGGTAAGGTGGTCTGGCCTACAGTGAGCGCGGTGGCGCCATCGGCGACGGTGATCTGCTGCTCACTACGGAATTGGCCTTTTTGGATCACCAACCAGTAGGTTCCTGGCAACGCCGATAAACTGAACGAACCATCGTGGCTTGACAGCACACCGCCCGATGGAGTTTCGACACATTTTTCGCAATACGCTTGCTGCGGAATTGGCGTTGGGCGCTGGGTTGAAATGTATACCAACGCGCCGTAAATCGGAATCTCTTGCCCAGGCGCGGCTTGGCCGGGCGCTTGGTTAGGTGCCCACACTTTGCCAGTTAACGTTGCGGTCAGTGGCACGAATGCGTCCGCAGCGTCACCATTACCATTACCGTTGGCGTCGATATCCGACCGCGCGGCCGGGCCACAGCCTACCGGCGAAGCCAACAACGGCCCCACCATCAACGCAGTGGCAAACAACAACGAAGCCCGGTTCATTTTCTTCATGTCCTGCGCAGCTTGCCAACAGCGCGCCGTATTGTCACCAACTTTTCAACGTGTAGCGTTCAAAAACACCGCGCACCTGTTCAGTGCAGCGATACCGGACTCGGTCCATCGAGCTACGTAGTGAGCTAGTAATTTAGGTATCAGTACTACGCTGGCATACACTTGGCCATGCACACGACTCGGCAACCACCTTGGGCAGTTCCACCTGCGCTCGTTAGCGAGTTGCAACTGGCCTACGCCACGCCGCCGCGGGCCTATCATTCATGGCACCACATCAACGAGGTGCTGGGTTGGTTTAGCCGCGTTGCCGACGCCGAACTTTGGCGCGATCCATTACCGCCATTTGCAGCGATCTTATTTCACGATGCTGTCTACCTTGCCGGACAACTAGATAATGAAATTCGCTCGGCGCAGCTGGCGCGGCACAGCTTACGACTACATGCTTGGCCGGGCAGCGCCGATCAATTGCAACGGGTTGTTGAACTCATTGAGTTGACTGCGCAACATGGCAAGCTTAGCGCTACCGATGTTGACAGTGATGCGGCGTTGTTCCTCGATTGTGACACCGCCATCTTGGCCGCATCAGCCCCGGTTTTTGATGCCTACGACGCAGCTATCGCCAACGAATACCAACATGTCCCCGCTGCGGCATTTCGCGCGGGTCGGAGTTACTTTTTGCGTGGCCTGCTGCAGCGCCCGCGCATTTTCTTATCGGAGTTCTTTCATCGCGAATTTGACAGCGCAGCGCGCGACAATCTAACCCGTATACTGCAACGCTACTGACTAGCCGCCGAGGTCAGCGGCATGCAGAGCCTCGATAGAAACCTGAGCCTTCTTCGTCGGTGCGCAGGGCTAGAAACGACACGCTGCGTAGCCCATAATTTCTGGGCCATCGATGGTGGCCGTGGCGGTCGGCCGCCAGCCCGCGTCGATGCGCGCTTGCAGCAATTGCGCTGGCGTTGGTTGATGATCCCACCCGGAGACCGTGCTGAGCCCACCGAGTCACGTACTATCGAACACCAAATAAATATCACCGGCGTGCATCACGACATCATGGGTGAACTCGTCTTGCACGATCACATCTACGACCATGTATGCCGGCGATTGCGCGAAGCCCCATCGCACGACATCTTGTAGACTCCACAGCGACGCCAACTCATCGCGCAAGCGGTTTGCCTGTGCCGGCGCGAGGCGTGCAAACCCAGGGGTCATGATGTCCACGTCGGCCACTGCGCCAGCGTAACATCTTTAAAACGGCTGACGTGGCGCTATTTTACAACGTTGACGGCGATCACAAATTCGCCCACGTTGGTTTTCCAATGAGCTTGGTATGCGCCCGGCGCTAACACTCGGCGCTTTTCGTCACAGCCAATGTAGGAGGCCACTGCGCTGGTGGAAAAACTAACTGAACCGCCACCGTCGACAGCAAATAACGGCGTTGCCGCGCCCCCGCTGCCATAATTAATGCCGCAACGTTCGGCCCCTGGCAGCGGATTGCCATCGGCGAGGGTTAACACCGGCGGCTGTAACTCGCCCCATTTGACCAACAGTGGCAAGGCACGCGCGTTCTTGATGACCAGTTTGACCGCAAACTTTTTGCCGCTGCGGACAACACCCACGGTGGCCCCGCTGAGTTCAACGGATTCTGGCTTCACCGCTGGAGCGCTCGCACGATTACCGCAGGTTTCGGCAAGTTTGGTGCCGTCGAGCGCGCTGCCTCGGCATGGTTTGGCGAGCTTGGTTAGCAGCTCAACCTCGCCAAGGGCGGTACGCAAATATTCATCAGCGACTTTAAGATCCGGCGTGTGACACACACCTTTTTGATCGAGCGTGGATTCCCACTTCCAAAATCCTGGCGGACGATCTGGCTTGGGTTCGCGACGCTTCCAATACCACAGCTTAGCCGGCCGCACGCCCGGCGGATACGGGTCGGCAGCCCGCGAATAGTCATTGGTCCAAAGGTAGAACTTGTTGTCGTAGCCAGCGCCGGCAGCGTCGGCGGCGAGGCTGCGCAGCATCGGTTGGTCCGACGCAATGAAGGCTTGCAGTTCTGTATACGCGCGCTCGGCGCACGCCACGACGGCCGGGCTTGCGGTGCCGACGTTCGGCGTAGTTTCGCCGTTAGCGATGACGCCCTTTTCTGGATAGAAGCCCCACAAGACTTCGTTGGGGTAGTTGATATCAACGGAGCCAACGTACGGCCAGTACTCGGCACCCGACAACTCATAGCCGTTGGCGGCGAATTCCGCCATTTTCATCTTTGGTGCGACAACCAGCACCGGCGCTGCTGCTGCAGCGGGCTCGACCGGCGTCGACACCGCTGGCGTCACGACTGGTGTCGACGAACTTCCGCACGACGCCAAGAGCAGCGTTGCGGTGACAAGCGTAGGATTCATCCCACTGTCGTCGCACGAGCCCGCGTGCCGTGCAAGCTGTCAGGCTCTCCGATGAGAAGGCCTAGTTAGTTGACGATGACCGGCGTCGGCGGCACTAAGATAACGACATCGCGCTGATCCAACGGTGTGCAGCCGCCGGCCAACACGCGAATGGTTGCGCGAAAGATTTGAGCATCGGCCGTCTGCGGCACAAAGTCATTAAACGCCGACACGTTGAACGAAACTTTGGTGCTTGGCGTGACGTTCTGAAACGACGTTGCATTGAACGTTGGATCCGGCAACACCGGCGGTGCAGCAGGCTTCACGAAAGATACCGGCATAACCAATTTCAAGAAGTCAGCCGTGGTCCGCCCCGCCGGCAATGGCCGACCATCAACATCGGTAGCGACGCCGTTTCGTTCCGAATTGACATCAAATGTCGCGAACCGCGTCAGCATTTGAATGCCGGTAACGATGTTAGTGCCGAGCCCTGAACCGTTTGGATTCGCTCGAAAAACCAAAGGACACAACCCAGCTGCGTCAGGCGCGCGCCCAGCGCCGTTGAAATCGGTGCAACATTGGCCAACCGCACAACCGGCGGGTCGCACGCCAACGTCCCAAGCTGCGGGCGGCACCCGAGAACCGGTCGCTGTCGCAAAGTCCTCTAAGTATTCCTGACTGGAACAACTTGCATCCAACGTGGATTGAATTGCTGCAACGCCCACCACTCGTGCGCAAATGCCGCCGAGCGCGGTTTTGGTTTGAGTGCGAGTGTGGGCGATGTTGGCGACCGCACCGGTGTACGCAGCGGAATCACCGGTACTCGGGCAAACTCCGGTTTCGCCTGGCGCGTGCGACTGCGCGTCGCTAATTTGCAGAATCACCGGCATGGTGCCAGCGCGAAATGCAACGCCGCCGACGCCGGTGTGATTTGCAGGCACAGATGTCGGGGCTGGCGTGGCTAGGCCATCACCAGTGCTTGCTTGGTACAGTGCTTCGATCCCTGCTTCTGGCCAGTCTTCACCACAACCAATCGGCCCAGTTGCAGTTCGCAACTGACTCACGCCGGTTGCAACTGAAGCAATCGTTGGCGTAATCGGTTGGAACAAATGAAACGGCTGATCTGGCGTTGATAAACCGCCACGGCCACAGTCGGATCCTCGCAGCGATCCAAAACCGTCGACAGGAAAATCTTCGAAGGCACCAACGCCAAACTGACTATCGGGCACCGCAGTGCGCACACCTGGCACCACGACAGTAGTCAATGCGTTTTGTAAATTTGTGATCGAGCCAAACATCGAGCCGGTGGTATCCATCGAGAAAAACACGTCGAGCGCTGGAATCGTCGTCGAAAAATCGAGTGGCCGGGTAGCTTGGCCTGCGGCATCTTGATACGGCAACACGAAAAAGAAGTCTTGAGTTGGCCCACTCCGGCGATACGCGACCACGGTAATTTGCGCAGTACCGGTTAGCGGACCGAGCTTGGCGTTAACCCTTGCCACATTCACCGCCGAGGTTGCGAATGCTGGAATCATCAACGTGTTCGCACTCATGGTGCCAACTACCGGATCGCTGACCTCCCACGTAACCTGCGTCGACAAATCCTCGTCGACGCCATCGAGAAAAATCCCGGTCGCCACAAACGGCTGCGACGCACCAGCGTTGAGATCAAGCTCAATCAACGGATTGGTCGGCGTCACCACGATGGCGCTCAGTTCATGTGGCTGCCGGGTCGAGTCGCTTGCACCATCGACGCCCGCATCTCTGCCGTTTTGACTGTTGCGATTTGGTCCGCAACTCGCACCAAAACTCAGCAAGCTAAGCGATGCAACCGCAGCCACATACAACGCAGGCGCCCGATGGACGCGGGGTAAATTCCTCATGCTTGCATCATACGCAAACTCGACCAGCCATCGCTAGTACTTGATCGCGTTCGCGGCTATTCGCCGCATTCGAACTTGATGCGTTGCGTAGCTGTCTCCATGGGTTTGGCCGGTAGGCGTAAGGTAGCGGTTACAACTACATCGCCACACCCAATCCCATTGATCAGAAACGCTGCGGTGACGGCTTTGCCTGGCGTAAACAAATCTTGCAGTTTGGCAGATTGACTGAGCAATTTGCGTTTGTTTTGCACCACCACGACGTCGAGCTTGCCGGTGGCGTTGCTGAATGTTTGACCCTGCAACCGCACCAACAGCGATGCCGTGCTCGACGGTTCGCCCGCCAACCCTTCGCCGATGGTTGTGTTCCACAAGCCGGTCGCAGTAAACAGATCTTGGCTATGCCACGTACCGCTTTCGCGTAAAAACAAAAATGCTGACATGCCTGCAACCTTGTACGGTACCGGCTGCGGCGGTCGCAGCGGCGCCGGCATACGCGCTGCGATCTCGGCCTGGCTCGGTGCCGTCGCGACCATCAACGCAGTCAAACCAACACACGCCACCGCTCGCAGTTTCAGGTTCGATACTCTTGCCATCATGCCGGCGTGGTAGCAGCTGCGCCACACCAGCTCAATAACAATCCCCCTCGCGGTACCCTTGACAGGGTTGCCACCCCGCGGTGATACCAACGCTATGTCGGGAAAAGTATTGTTGGGAACCGTGGTGCTCGTCGTGGGCACGGCCACTGCGCAGGCCGGTGGTCTATTTTTGCCTGGCACCGGCCCGATTTCCACCGGACGCGCTGGTGCAGCAATCGCATCGGCCGAAGGGCCGGAAGCAATCGCTGCCAACCCTGCCGGTATGGCCAAATCGTCGGGTACCCAAATCACCGTCGGTGCGTCGTTGATTTCGCACTCTCAAAGCTTTCGCCGCAACGGCAGTTACGATGACGTACCAGGCCAAAATCTGGCTTGGGCCGGCCAACGCTACGGGGTGATCGAAGACAACGCCAAACCAAAAATCGGGTTTGGTTCGTTCCAAGCAATTCCCCTCATTGGTGTGACCCACAATTTTGATTGTGTGCTCAAAGGCTTCTCGGCCGGCTTTGCGATTTTTGCGCCCAATGCCTACCCAACCCGCAGCATCGGCGATGATTATCAACTTGACGATGCCAGCACGCCACCACCGCCGAGCCGCTATGACATCGTGAACCAAAACGCCACTGCAATTAACCCAACCGCGGCGGTTGCGTACCGGGTGTTGCCACAACTCGATATCGGCGCGCGCTTCACCTGGGGCATCACCCAAGTTGATTCACGCCGCTTCACCTGGGTTGGCGAAAATTATCCTGAGTGGGCCGGCAGCGACAGCAATGTTCAACTCAAAGCCAAAGATTCGTTCGTGCCAGGCTGGTCAGTTGGCTTGGCCTACCGGCCGACACCAGCGATCGAACTTGCAGCGCAATACACGGCGGAAATGAAATCGCATGCAGTTG
>JAYWHS010001062.1:0-2216 GCA_043777635.1 Kofleriaceae bacterium
AATATACCTTCGCTTGGCGCGATGGCGCGCAGGTCGGCTTCAATGTCGCGCGCTCGGGTGCCGCGTACCGCTGGATCTTGGTCATCGACGGGAACGTCAATGTCGCGTTCGAATACGTGCAAGCGTAATGGTGTGGTGGAGTTGCGTGCCAGCGACGCAATCAGGGTCAATACTTCGGCAACTTTGGTGGCGCGGCCAACCGACAAGCCCCACGCGCGGGCAAAGGAGCTGGGCACCACGAGGCTGTCATCGGCGGTACCAGTGATCTTAAACGTGGTCAGCCCAGGGCGCGAAAACGCAAAAAGCAAATGCGGCGCACGGCTGGCAACTTCGGTCTTGAGCCATTTGGTAACTGGAACTTGGTGGGTAACCCACGCGAACTGCGCAAACTGCGCGGACTGTAATGTCATGAAAGCTGCCTACAAGTGCTGGGGGTTACTGCGGCGTACAAGCGAGGGCGGCTGGACCGCGGTGCTAGCTGCAGCAAGGGCCTAGGTACCTTGTTTGGGCTGAGCAAACAACCTTGGTTCAAACCGTTCGCGCAGTCGCAACATCGGTTGCTCGATAAAATAGAACGACGCTGCGCCAACGGCAAAAGCGCATCCAACATTGAAGGGGAAGCGGCAGTACAGGGCGGTGTTGTGCCGATTGATGAATAACTGCTGCCACAAATACAATGAATAGCTCAGTGTACCGACGAAAACGACCGGACGAAAATTCAGGATTCGCCCGACCACGCCATCGTGATTCATCACGGCCCAGTGGATAATGAGCGCAATGGCAATGTTGCTGGCCGGCTGGGCAACTGCGTAGTCAATCGTTGGCATGCGAAACGCCCACAGACTCGCGACCACGATTCCAGGTACCAGCAAAAATGCTGGCGAGCTAGTAAACCGCTTATACCAAATGGATGCGTCGAGACGATGGCGGAGCCCGGCAAGTAAACAACCAACAGCGATGGAATCACCGATGGTTTGAAACGTCTCGCCGATTAATTCCGGCTGAGGCAAGTAGCCGCGCAAGGTTGCGATGCGAATCAACGGCGATAACCCGACAAAAATTGCAGCGGCCCACAAGCCGCGTCGGCGACCCACGAGCAACAAGGTTGCCGGCCATAGCAGGTAAAACTGTTCTTCAACGGCAAGCGACCACAGGTGTCCGAGGTTCCAGCTGCGCGGGTAGTGATAATTGGTGGTGTACGTAACCGCGAACAGCACGTCGTTGCGGCCCAATACCAAAACATCGAGCGCCGCCAATAGCGCGATGATGGCGATCATGGTGTAAAACGCCGGGAAAATTCGAAATCCTCGACGGTAGTAGAATTTGAGCAGTGAAATCTGGCCGTGGCGTTCCTGCTCAGCGAACAATAGTAAGGAAATGAGATAGCCCGAGATGATGAAAAATACCCGGACCCCAAGTTCCGCCGTGGCGACATGGGTGACGGTGATTGGAAATCCTTGCGTGCCCACGGCATGGCTGAAAATAACCAGCACTATTGAAATGGCACGTAGCCCATCAAGCGATGGAACCCGAGGCCGTGCGGTATGCGCAGGCAGTTCGATCACCCCGGATTGTTGCAAAGCCGCCACCGCGTCGGACCGTAACGCATCTCCACCATGTTCCGCATCTCACTGTGTCCTTATTGCCGAATAGTGGTGATTGTAAAAATGCTGTGGGCGGCTGTGGTAGCGTGAGGGCCATGCGAAAAATGTTGGGCGTGGCGTTGTCGCTACTGTTGTTGCCGTTGTTGCGCGTGTCGGTCGCCCAGGCGCAGTCGGCGGTGACGGTTACCCTCACACCAGAGGGGCAAGCCTACGCCACCGCGCAAGGGTCGACGCCGCAATCTTTTGCCGATGACGTCACTGCGCGAATCAACGAAGCCTACAGTGCTAACAATGTGAACGGCTTTTTGCGCGGTTTTGCCGACGCTGCATCGTTTTCGAATCGTGGGCTTGGCGTCGATTATGCGTCATTGCCTAATCACGCGATCATCGGCATCGGTGCCACGGTGTCGGCGGTGAGCGACGGTGTACCATCGCGCGAGCGGCCGGTAGGCGGTGCCGCTGCCAACTTTGCAGTAATGGCGGCCCTCAATTTAGGCAGCTGGGATTTGCCGCGCTGGACGGTGTCTGGACATGGGCTGTACTACAAAGCCGCCAGCGACGAGCTGCGTGGTGCCATAAGCGGCGCAGGTGCGCATGTGCAATACAAATTAC
>JAYWHS010001063.1:0-27613 GCA_043777635.1 Kofleriaceae bacterium
TACCAGGTTGGTGCTTGTTTGCACAATTGGCCGCACGCGGATCACTAATAGCGCTGTGACTATTTCGCCGGCCAGGCCACATGCATTGGCCGCTGGAACAGCGCGCGTTCGATGTCGCAGAATCTCGCCAGTTTCGCATCGTCGCACTCGTGAAACAAAGGCGCGAGCAACTGCGGTAAAATGCCCGCCACGTCGCGATCAAACGGCGCAGCTGGCATGCTCGCATTGCAGATTTCTTTAGCAATGACTTCGAGAATTTTCACCCAAGCGTTGGGCACGGACTGCAACGACCGTGTTCGCAATAATTGAAACACCGCGCGGGCATTCGGCCAAGCGGTTTCTTGCTTGGCGAAGTCACCAAGCGCCACTGCTTGAAGTTGCAATTCTGCAGGGATCAGCGGCAGCAACGTTACCAAGAGTTGCGCCAACCACTGCGGTCGTTTCCGAACCGGCATGGCAGCCACCAACACCATGCCTTGGGCTAGTAACTTCGACGATGGCGCAAGGTACCATTGCAGACTAAACTTCATGTCGTGGTTCCCTTCGGTGCAACTCCGCAACTCATGATGTAAAATGCTACGTCGCCTTCGCCAACGTCTCATCGATCACATCGATAAACGCGCGGCCTTTGCGACTGGAGCGCAATTGACTCAAGGTGGCCAAAGCCCATGGGTCAGCTAAGCGGCGCAGTTCCTCGACGACGATGCCACGCAGATGATCTTTGCGCGATTGTAAGGCTTTAAGTAACACCGCCTGCGCCGCGGTACTGCGGCTATCATGTAAGCGCAGCAACGCACCGGCCGCAGCAGCTTTCACTTCATCGCTGGGCTGCCGACGGTTAAGACATCCGAACAATACATCGCAGTCGGCGGGCTGACCAAGCAAATACAACGCCAGTACGGCATCCCAGCCGCGCTCACTGTCGTCGAGAGCAGTGGCCAAGATTGCGCGCCCGCGGCCATCGCCGAGTTGCGCCAAGGCATACGCAACATCGAACCGCACGGTGGGCTTGGCATGTTCAAGCACGGGCACCAAGCGGGCAACTGCCGCACCGTCGCCGATCGCACCAAGGCCAAGCGCTGCGGCCCCAACGACTTCGTGATCGCGATCGTCGAGCGCGCCCAGCAATAATGGATACGATTGCACCGGTGCGATTTCAACCATGCTGGTCACGGCTTGAAAGCGCACATCGGCCGAGCCCGTCGCCAACGCTTCGGCCAACGGCGCAAAGCCGGCCGGGTCGCCGATGGTGCCTAATGCAATCGCTGCGTTTTGCCGCACGGCAGGATCACCGTCGGATAAACGTTTGCAAATGGCAGCCATGACATCGGCTGGCACCGTAGTCGCAGTGTCGAGAAACGCCCCGCGCGCGCGTGCTGGGCCGGCACTAGCGCCGCTGCTGCGCACCGCTGTTCCGCCCGACCAGAGTTGCGCCAGCGAAGCGATTGATTCGGCCCGCACTAACGCATGAAGATCGTCGAGCGCTGCGATCAGCGCTTTGGTAATCGTTGGCATGTCGGCACTCACGTCGCCAAGCGCATGCGCTGCGGTCGCGCGCGCCTTAGGCGAACCGTGTTGCAAATCCCGCAATGCCGCAGCCAACGTGATCGTGGAACTTGGCAACTGGAATGACATAGTGGGGATACTTTCAGTCGAAGTAGTTTTTACACGGACGACGAAGAGTTCGTCGTTGATTTAACGTTGCAGTGTGAATTGTGACGGTAGCGCAACCCGGTCAACGCACCAACCACCTGGTGAACCGATTCGTCCGGGCCAGACTGATCACCGCGCAGCGATCAGAAATGTTGCAGTTGGGCCTAGGCCTTTGAGCTCAATCTCGCCGCGATCTTCGATGCGGAACGTGGCATCCAAAAGTTTCTGCGTGCTCTGCGAAATCTGCACGCGGCCAGGGATGCCGTGCGACTCCATGCGACTTGCCAAATTCACCGTTGCGCCCCACAGGTCGTAACTGAGCTTGCTACGGCCAATCACACCGGCCACCACCGGCCCTGACGCAAGTCCAATGCGCAGCGCTAAGGTCGGCTCAAGTTGGTGCAGCCGATCGATCATGTCGAGGGCCATGTGGGTTGCTATCACCGCATGGTCGGGCCGAGCAAAAGGCGCGCCCGCCACAGCCATGTACGCATCACCCATGGTTTTGATTTTTTCCAGACCGTGGTGGTGGGCAAGCTTATCGAACGCCGAGAACACACAATCCAGACGTTGCACCAACTCTTCTGGCGTCAGCTGGGTCGCGAGAATGGTAAATCCTTTTAGGTCAGCGAACAACACGGTCACGCCATCGAGGCCATCGGCGATAGTTTTGGGGCCATCCTTTAGTCGTGCCGCGATGGAGTCTGGCAATAAGTTTCGCAGCAAGGCTTCGCTGCGATTCTTTTCAGTGGCCAGTAGGCCAGCTTGTACAAAGCGAATTCGTCTGGCGACCTCGGTGCGGCCGCTCATGATGACTGCGCCGGCCAGCGCAACGCCAACCCAGAGTACATCCACCATCACATCACGGACGGTGGTATGCGGCGACATAACGATCACCACGACCATCACCGCAGCGAGCCCGACACCGACGATAAATATGTAAAATGCGCGGCCAAGATCGAGACCGGCACCAATCGTTAATGCCAGCAAAAAACCACCGAGCGTGTAGGCAAACACATCCGCCGAGGCAACGGCAGCGAGCGCGATCGTGCCGCCCACAATCGTGGCTAACACGCCGATCGCCATCGCATGCCACCACCGGAGGTACACGCGCAGCGGCGCAAAACCCAAGGCGATCGCAAGCAGCACAATCGGTGCCACCACCGCAAAACGAATCACCATGTAGGGCGCGCGGCTGCCCACCGGCGCAGAGAAATCGAGACCAACCGATGCACACCACAATATCAAGATCGCGATCATGACGATCCGATAAAACTGCCGAACCTCACGACCGTACGCTTGCATGTACTCGGCCTCGCGCTGCGGATTGCGAAACGCCAAGGTCCAATGTTGCGGCTCACCGACGATCATAACCTAAGCCTAACAGGCCGGCCCTCCACCCTGGCGGTCTGCTACCGCGAAAGTGGTAGGCGTGGCAGCGGGCGCACCCACGCCCTACCCGCGGTAACGCAAGCCGGTCAACGCGCCCACTAAATCCCGCGCTGACTCGTCGGTGTAGCCAGCTGCATGCAGCCGTTCGCGGGCCGTGCGCGCCCGTTGTTTGCCGGCTTCGTCGAGGCTAGAACTGTCGCCAGCGAGCTCGCGCACCAGTTCAACTACACCTTTGCGAATTTGGTCTTTGTGGCGTAGGAAATACGCTTCGCGCAACTTGTCGAGCAAGTCAGCAAAAATTTTGGTCACCTCAGGCTTCTCGCCTTTGTGATCGATCGACCACGCGCCGATTTTGGCGATCAGGCTGCTACGAAATTCATGGGCCGCCGCCGGCACAATGCCGAGGGTGGTTTCAACGTCGCCAAGTAGCGCAGCATCGGGTTCTTCGAGGCGGCCAGTGGAGGCATTGCGCACTTTTTCTTTACGCAGCGCATGCATCACATGGGTGACGTAGCGTTCAAATATTCGCGTGTATTCACCTTCGTCGACCAAACCGACTGCACGACGCACATCTTCGTCAACTCGGTCGAATAATTGCTCGCGCACCGTAGCCAACAGCCGAGGGTGGTCATGATAGCCACCCGGCTGCACTTCTTGGCGCAAAAATTCGTACACGTTGATCTGTTTGCACAACTCGCCGATTTCGTCGAGCACGACCAACGGCGATACATAATTGTAACGCGGCGAAGTAGCGGCAGCTTGCAAGATGCTTTGCATTTCGCGCGGCGATGCGCCGGTGCGGCCTTCGTACATCGGATACGCATCGGACTCCCGCCACAGCGAGGCGATGGCGGGCACCAATTCGCGTGCACGCTCGTGAGTAATGCCGCGCGGCGTGGTGCCGCGTTGGTACAATAATACTTTGTCGAGGGGCGTCAGCGCCGCCGCAGTCTCAGCCATGCCACCGGCGTATTTGTCGGGCTGCGGTTTGCGCATGCGTGTGAGCACAGCCCACAGCGCGGCGACATAGGCAGTGTGCGGTGCAACGTGTTTAGGCCCGGACGCTTCGGCTAAGCGTGCTTGATACAACGCCAGTTCATGGCTCACATCGCGTAAATACGGCACTCGGATGAATTCCATCCGGCCTTTGAAACTTTGAAAATCGGGAATTTCACGAAACGCTGATAAATGAATATCGTTACAACTACCGAGAAATACGACGTCGAGCAACAAGGTTGCGCTTTGCATGGACAGCGCACCACGTTCGACGCTCGTGAGTAAATATTTATAGTGTTCCAGTGGTCGCTTGAGCAAGTCGTCAAATTCGATCATGCCGCGATTGGCCCCGACGACTTCGCCGCCATATTCATACAATGCAACCGATTGCAATGACGCGGGCAGCGCTGACAGCGAACGATCCGCAGTCACTTGGCGCTCGGTGGCATCGACCGACAATTGCGGTTCGACTGTCACCCAGCCCTGGCGGTAGCGTGCCGAGACATAAAACCGCTCGACTCGCACATGCCGTAAAACACTGAGAAAATCACCGTGGTAACTGGCCAGCAACGCCTCGTAAATCGCTCGATTTTTCGGCGATAACGAGCCATGGCGCAGATAATCGGAAACATGAAACGACGGGTTCGCCGTCAACATTTGGTCGAGCAAGGCACTGCGCTGGGCCACCGGAATCAGTAGCAGCGGATGGTCGCGCAATTCGTCGCCGAGCCGGGCATCGACGGCGTCATCTTGCAAGTATGCAAAACTATCGCTGGCTTGCGCTGGGGCCCCGGTGCCGCCAAACCCAATACCGCCTTTGCCCGATTTTTGGGTTGGGAAGATCCAGCTGAACCGATACATCGCGCCTTCATCGAGGGTGGAATAATGTTCCATGCCTCGGCCCATAGCGCGGATAAATGTTGATTTGGCCGAGCCGTTCGGCCCATGCAGTAACACCAACTTGGTTGGTCGGCCATCGGCCACAAACGACCGCAAGACCGCGTAGACCTGGTTTTGAACTTCTTCTTGGCCGTACAGTCGATCATCGTTGCTGATGCGGTCGCGCTCGTCGCTAACCGCTGCAAGCCACGGGGTATCGAACACATGAAACCGGCGGATCTTACCCCACGGATACGTGATGTCGCTGCTGCCGAAATGGTCGAAGCAATCCACCATGTACTGCGCGGCCGAGCGCAATTGGCGAGTGGGCTGAGCTTGGGCTAGCGCGAGATATTCCGCGAACGCCAACACTCGGCGATTGCGGGCAAATTCAGTGGCGATGCTGACGCCCAGCTCAGTTAGCGAGGCTTGCACCGTGGCTTGTTCGGAATCGGCTGCACTCATATGCAATGCTACCGTACCACGACCAGCAAACGTCGCCTATTTGACGGCCAACGCGATATCCACCGGAACGGACTTAGGATCACACGTTGAAGCCGTGCAAACCGCGAACTTGAATTTACCTTTGATGTTGTAGGTGCCGGCCACCGCCGCTGTGGCTTTGACGTTAAAAATCAAATTGTCATCGTCGAACTTGGTGGCATCGGGTTTTTCTTGCACCGCTTTAGCGAGCGTGACACCAGCTGGCGCTTCGAGCGTGAGCTTGACCGGGAAGTCTTGGTTTACGTGAAAGCCTTTGCCGGGCACGATTTTGAGATTGCCAGCGACGGCTGCGCCGGCTGCCCCGGCCAACGGATCGACCGTGAGAGTGAAGGAGGTATCAACGCCCGCCGTCGCCGAACCAGCGGGTTCTTTGCCCATGGTGGTTTCAGTGCCGCCCCCAGTATTCATCGTGGGAGGAGGCGTAACCGTGCTGCCGGGCACGGCGATGCGCTCGCCAGTACCTTCGGCTGCGCCTGACTTCACAGGAGCGGTAGATTGGTCTTGTGAGCCGGCAGATTTGCTGCAAGCAGCCAACCCGAACAATGCGAAAGCAACGACAAAACGGTTCATGCGCCGAGTATAGCGGGCCGCAGTCAATTTGCACGGATTCGCGCCACGTTGGGTTAACTTGGGTGCAACCCCGGCTGAGCCTCAGGCACGGCGCGGGGCCCAACACCCGATCGCCCAGGTTCCCGCTGGAGGTCGTCTGGTGTACGATGGCAGGGCTTTGAAACGTGCGCAGCAACTTGGCCGCTACCATTTACTTGACCGCATCGCGTTCGGTGGCATGGCGGAAATCTATCGAGCACGCACATTTGACAGCACCGGCACTCCGCATCTAGTTGCCGTCAAACGCGTACTTGCGCACCTCGCTGAAGACGATGACTTCATTCAAATGCTGGTTGATGAAGCCAAGATCGCGAGCGTGCTACGCCATGTCAACATCGCGCGGGTTTACGAATTCGCTCGGGCCGGCGGCGAATATTTCATTTCGATGGAGCATGTTGATGGCAAAGACATGCGCACTACTCTTGAGCGCTGTCGGACGAAGAAGCGCAGCATTCCAGTTGAGCACGCTAGTTACATTTGTGCCGAAATTGCATCCGGCTTACATGCCGCACATTCTGCGGTCGATGCTCGACACAAACCGCTGCGCATCATTCACCGCGATGTTTCGCCGTCGAATGTGATCGTGTCGTATGCCGGTGAAGTTAAGCTATGCGATTTTGGAATTGCCAAAGCGACGCTGTCTCGCGTGCAAACCCGCACGGGCGTCATCAAGGGCAAAGTGAAATATATGAGCCCCGAGCAAGCGCTCGGCCGCAAGCTCGACCACCGCAGCGATATTTTTTCGCTCGGTGCCAGCCTGTACGAGATGCTAACGCGCGTGCCGCCGTTTGTTGCGTCGAACGAAATGGACTTGCTCATCAAAGTCCGCGACGCAAAGTACCGACCGATGCGCGACCTTGAACCAGAAATGCCAGCCGAACTCGCAGCGATTGTCGATAAGTGCTTGACTCGATCACGCGCCAATCGCTACCAGACTGCGGCCGAAGTCGAAGTTGATTTGCGGGCATTTTTGGCCGTTTACCATCCAACCTATTCGCGTAGCCATCTGGGTCGTTTTGTTCGCAAAATGTTTGCGCCCGAAATCGAAAAAGAGCTGCGCATGCTCGAAGAATATGTCCTCGATGAAGTTGTTTCGGACGACGTCGGGGAAAATCTGATCTCGGGCGATGCCGAGTTCGAGTCCGACGATGTGCCATTTCAGCCCAAGCCAACCAGCGTGAGTATTGCATTGGGCGATGTCGGCGTCGGCGGATCTGGCCGAGCCGAATCCGACTTTGCCGGCGACTCTGAATTCACCACGATGCCCAAAAAACCGGTTGAACAACGCGGTGTCGCATTCAGCGTGCATGGGCAACAGACGCAAATCCTCGATGGTCGAGCCGGCCGCAAAGCCAATCTGGTACCGGCCACACCTGCTGGCGTAGTCAAAACCGACCATGCTGCACACACGATTATCCGCGATGCCGTGCCACCGCGAGGTGCACCCGCAAGTAAATTGCCGGGGCCGCCCACGGCCGTCGCAAGCCCGGCCAAGCCGGTTGTGAAACGTACTTTGGCGGTGCCGATCGACGACGATTTGCACGAAGCACCGACCCAGATCATCAATCTCGACCGGATGCGAAGGCGCTAACTCCGGCGACACGCGTACCCTTACCGCCATGGCCTGGAGCGCACTGGGCGTACACGACGACGGACCTCGAACCACCGCACACGGCATATGTGCAACGGGTTGTCGCACGCCCACGCGGATGCTCGGGAGCCCACACATCGTCGGCGTACCCTCGCCGGAGTACCGAGCAATTTCTGACGATTGCTGCGGACTTTGTTCCAATATGGTTTTCACGGTAACCGCCCGCGCCATGCCAACGTCCCAAGGTATGAGTGAATTTCAGCGGCAACTTGCGGCGGCCCAGCCCAAGGCTGCCAAGTCAAAAAAACGAACCTGGCTGTACCTGGCCTACGATCAACTCACCGACCGCACCGGGCCGTTGGCAGCGTTGGCCCCAAGCGACGCCGGCATTGTGCTCATTGAATGCGCAGCGAAGGCGCAACGCCGGCCGTACCACAAACAAAAACTCGCATGGCTGTTGAGCAATCAACGACATTTCGCACTTGAGCAAGCCCAACGTGGTGTTGCAGTGCGCTACGAGTTTGCAGCTATCGACTACGCGACGACGCTGACCCAACTGGTCGGCGAGCTCGGACCGCTCACCATGATGGAGGCCGCTGAGCGCGAACTGCGCCACGAGCTCGCCCCGCTGGCGGACGCTGGTCAATTGCGGGTCGTGCCCCACACCGGGTGGCTGACCACTGCGGCCGAATTCCAAAGTTTTTGCGGCACGGCACCATGGCGGATGGATGCATTTTATCGAGGTGCTCGGCGGGCCCGCGATATTTTAATGGAAGGCACCGGCCCGGTCGGCGGCAAGTTTTCGTTTGATGCTGAAAATCGCCAACCGTACCGGGGTAAACCGGCAGCACCGCAACCACTGCGCTTCGTTGCCGATGCGATTACTAACGAAGTGTGTTCGATGGTGGCAGCTACATTTGCCGACCACCCAGGCGAACTCAGGCCTGACACGATAGCTGCAACCGACCGCGACGCCCGCGCCGCGTGGCGCTGGGCATTGACCGAGGCCTTGCCGCATTTTGGTCCGTTCGAAGACGCGATGTCGACCCAATCGTCGACGCTGTTCCATACGTTGATCTCGCCGCTGCTCAATTTGCATCGCTTGTTGCCAGCCGAGGTTATCAACGACGCGATCATGGCCCCAATCGATATGGCCAGCAAAGAAGGCTTCATACGGCAAATCCTTGGCTGGCGGGAATTTGTCCGTCATGTCCACGTCCAGACCGATGGATTTCGAAACCTCGAAGGTGGGTTGGTGAATGCACCGAGCAAGCCGGCCGTTAAAGCCAAGCCTGCGACCAAAGCTGCGCCTGCCAAAAAAAACAGCAGTAAAGCCGATGGTCGCGCCAACGACCTGAGTGGTGATGCTGGCTACGGTCGTTATGTTGGCGCGGCACGGCCGCCTTTGCCCGCCGACCTGCGAGGCGTTGCGCCGGCCCCGGCCGCAGTCGCCAACTATGATGTGCCTGCGGTATTTTGGGGCGCAAAATCTGGCCTCAATTGTTTAGACAGCGTTGTGGCGGATGTCTGGCGCACCGGTTACAGCCATCACATCACCAGGCTGATGGTGCTTGGAAATATCGCCACGCTGCTTGATGTTTCGCCGCGCCAGCTGACCGATTGGTTTTGGATCGCATACATCGACGCGTACGACTGGGTGGTGGAGCCCAACGTGTTGGGCATGGCGACGTTTGGCCTCGGCGACCTGATGACCACCAAACCGTATGTCGCTGGCAGCGCTTATATCGATCGCATGAGCGACTACTGCAAAGGTTGCCAATTCGCAGCCAAAACTACGTGCCCACTGACGCCGATGTACTGGGCGTATTTAGACCGTCATTCAGCGCAGTTAGCGGATAACCCACGGATGTTTTTACCGATGGCATCGCTGCGCAAGCGAACGCCAGCGCAAAGGGCCAGCGCAGCGGCCACATTTGACCATGTTACCCATACACTGCAACGTGGAGAAAAACTCGGGGTTCCAACCGACCCAAAACGCAAGTAGCGTCGGTGCGCTTGTGTTTGCTAGCTGCTCGGAGTAACTACCGAACATGGCTGTTTCCGTCGGTATTGTTGGATTGCCCAATGTTGGCAAAAGCACGGTTTTTAACGCTCTAACCGCTGGGAAAGCAGAAGCAGCAAATTACCCGTTTTGTACAATTGACCCCAACGTAGGCGTCGTGCCGGTACCAGATGACCGGCTCGATCGCATCCAGAAACACGTCAAAACTCAAAAGGTCATCCCAGCGATCGTCGAAATCGTCGATATCGCTGGGTTAGTCAAAGGCGCATCGACCGGTGAAGGCCTTGGCAACAAGTTCCTCGCCAACATCCGCGAAACCCAAGCCATCTTGATGATGGTGCGTTGCTTTGATGATCCCAATGTGATTCACGTTGCTGGCTCAGTCGATCCAATGCGCGATATCGATATCATCGAACTCGAATTGGCGTTGGCCGATGTTGAATCAGCCGAGCGCCGCGTCAAAAAAGCCGGCGGCCTAGCCAAGACCGGCAACAAAGACGCTAAAGTTGAATTGGCCTTGGCTGAAAAAGTGCTTGCGCAGTTGTCGGCGGGCAAAGCCGCACGTTCGTTGGAGCTGTCGGCTGACGAGCGCGCCCAGCTCAATACGTTTGGCCTGCTTACGGCAAAACCAGTCCTGTACTGCTGCAACGTGGGTGAAGAAGATTTGCCCAAGGGCAATGCGTGGAGCGATGCGGTGAAAGCTCGCGCTGCGACCGAAGGTGCCGGCGTGGTAATCTTGTGCGGCAAAATCGAAGCCGAACTGGCCGAACTGGCCGACGCTGAAAAGCGCGAATTACTCGGCTCGTACGGTCTGGCCGAACCAGCTCTCGCATCGTTGGCGCGCGAATGTTACCGCTTGCTAGGTTTACAATCCTTTTTTACTGCCGGCGAAAAAGAAGTGCGTGCCTGGACGGTAAAAGTTGGCGCGACCGGCCCGCAAGCGGCTGGCGTGATTCACACCGACTTTGAAAAGGGCTTTATTCGGGCGCAGGTCTACAGCCTGGCGGATCTGGAAACCCACCACAGCGAAGCCGCGATCAAGGCCGCTGGTAAACTGCGCATTGAAGGCAAAGAATACATCGTGCAAGATGGCGACATCATGCACTTCTTGTTCAATGTCTAATCTCTACTTTTAGCCTTGCTGCCCGTCCGATTTTTTCGAATCCAACGAAGAGCCCTGCCCCATGGAACAAGTCAGCCAATTTATCCAAGCGTTTATCGCCTTGGAATTTGACGTAATGGTTCAGCTGCGCACGGAATCCGATGCTGCATTGATTGAGAAAAAGCTCGACACCTTGAACTCAATGTTTCACGGCTTGCCGTCGGGGCTGCATTTGTCAACGGTGCGCACGCTAGAAAAGTCAGCCGAGGTGTTGGCGCAAGTGCAGCCGCGGGTGTTATTTGAAATCAAGCAATACAAACACGATCCGTTAGGACCGCTGTATCGGGTCTACCTCAGCTCGCATTTTCATGGTGACAACACCTGTTTCTGCAACTTCTACGTTGCAGCGATCGAGCAAGAGCTGAAAATCATCGCGCGCTACAACGTGTGCAATGAATGCAATGGCACCGGCCAGCATGGTGGGGCCAGCTGTGATGAGTGTTTGGGCATTGGCTGGAATCTGCGCGGTGGTACTGCGTTTGAGTCGATCGGCGATGTCATTGCGTCGAAAGTTTTTGCAGAGCCGGTTGAGCGACCGCGACTGTAGTTGCGCTGCAACGCAAACCTACGCCAGCGCGGCAACCACAATTTGCGTAATATAGTGGCAGGTTGCGCCATAAACCGCAGCTACCGCGACGAGCACGGCCAACGGCATCGCGCCGGTCACGACACTCCATGGTCCCTGTTGGCCGGCAATGCGGCCACTGATGTGGGCTGCGATCATCAGCGCCATTACGGTGAGTAGCAACGGCATCGCCATGGGCATTGCGAGACTGAACACCGCACCGAGGCTGGCTATCGTGGTTCGAGCAAAGTCGGCGACCGCATCGGCCGCGTCGGTTTGCGTGATGGCTATCGGCAACCTGATAAAACTTCGCGTGAGTTGCCCCAAGACCAACGCGAGTCCGTTGCTGGCCAGAAACAACATCCCTGCTGTGAGGCTCCAAAACAATTGGTAGTAGCGACGGTGTTCGGTTATCGCGCTGGTTGGCCCGATGGTCACCAACTGGGCATCAAGCGCCGCTCCGGCCGCACTGACTGCCCACAATGGTAAGCTCGCAACCAGGCCAAGCGTCGCACCGATCGTTAGCTCCCGGCCCAACGCCAGCGCAAGCTGCGCAGTTGAAAGCATCGACAATGGTGCCAGATCTTGCACGGGTGCACACAACAGCAGTCCACACACCGCGATGGCAACTGTGACCAAACGCGGCAACTGCAACGCGGCCCCAATGATCGCCAGCGCAACCAAGATACGCATGGAGAACACCAGCCAAAGCAACACCGGCAGCGACGTCATTTCAGCACCGCCCTACCCACCGCTGTGGACAATGATGTCGAATATGTGCCGGCCGTAGTGCTGTACCTGGCCCGCGATCGACACGCCGAACACGGTGACCGCGATCGCTAGTCCGGCGAGCCGAGCCAGTAACGCAATGGAAGCATCTTGCAGTTGCGTGACCGCACCAAGCAGACCGCTGACAGCGCCAGCGATTGCAACTGCGATCAACATAGGCAAAGCCAACCACATCGCGAGTATGGCCACATCGCGCAACGCCGCACCGATGAGCGCCGCTGTCATAGGTAGCCTCGGAGTAAACCTTCAATCAGCAGCCGCCAGCCATCAACCGCGACAAACAGCAACAGCTTGAGGGGTAAGGCCACGGTTTGCGGTGACAGCGAAGGCAACCCCACCACTCCGATAGCTACAGCAACCAGTACATCGATCAGCAAAAACGGCAACAGCAGCAATATCGCGATCGAAAACGCCGACTTGAGTTCACTGGTAACAAACGCTGGCGCCAATACCCAAAGCTCGTCGCCACGCGCTGCGCTCGCGGTAGGTCCACCGCGGTTGGCTAACGCGCGGAATGTTGCGATTTCGGCGGCCCCACTGTGAGCCCGCAAAAATTCGCGCAAGGGTTGCATCGCTCGGCCCACGTTGCTAAGCGTTGCTCGGTACTCAAGTGGAACCACTGCCGACCACGGCGATGTTGGATCAGGTTGCCCTGAGGAGGCCGCACCTGTTGCAGTTGTTGCGCTGCCGGCCTCAACCGCAGGACTAGCTGTTGCCGGTGCGGCGGTTGGTTCGTTCATCGCTGTGGCAATCTGCAACGCCACTGGCGCCATGACAAACACTGTCAGCACAAACGCCATCGCGGTTACCACTAAACCAGAGGGCATCTCCGGTGCCCCTAAGGCATTGCGGACCGCTGCTAGCACAACCGAGATTTTTACGAAACAGGTCAGCGTCAACAGCAGCATGGGTGCCACTGTTAGAACTACGACCCACGCGAAGTTTGCGCTGTTCATTGGACATCGACCCCAACCGCAGCCACGGTTGATCGTTTATCGACGACAGCTTCGCCCACTGCGCCCTCGACACCGTCGCCCGCCGCCGCAATGGCAACACTTGGATCTGCGCCGTTGTTATTGTGCACGCGTAGGGTCTCGCGGTTACTAGTCACACGCTTACGTGACCAAGCGGTGCGCACCAAATCAGCAAAGGACAATGCCGGCGGCGGCACGGGTAACTCTTGCGTCGATAAATCGGTAAGTAAATTGATGCCTTGATCGCCGGCTGCGAGTAACAGAGTTTTTTCGCCAACAGTAACTACGTACAGCGTGCGTTGTGGTTCGAGCGTTAACCGAGCGCGGACGTTAAGCATGCCCGTGGCATCGGCACCCAGCCGCCCGCCCCGCCCATTTTTCCATCGGGCCAGCGCCCACAACAGTGCAACCAACAGCGCGAACACAACCAGTGAACTAACCAACAACGCCGTATAATTGCCTGCATCCGCAGGAGCCGACGAACCGCCCATAGAGATGAGTGGTAACACCGGCGTCTGACACCCGCCGCAGCCCCGTGCCAAGCCTGCTACCGGTCACGACCAAATCGTAGCCTACCCCTCCCTGAACTTTGCGCCGAAATTCGGGTTCCGTTACCCGGCGCTCGCTACTCGGCGCTCGCTACTCTGCACTCGGTGTTATTGGTAACTATCCATCGGTGGGCAGCTGCACATCAAGTTGCGATCGCCGTACGCATTGTCAACCCGTGACACCGTTGGCCAGTACTTATGAGCGCGCAACCACGGCGCAGGGAACGCAGCTTGCTCACGGCTGTACGGTCGATCCCATTCAGTCCCAGTTACGATACCGGCGGTATGCGGCGCGTTTTTGAGTGGATTGTTAGCTTTGTCCATCTTGCCCGACTCGATGGCAGTGATTTCGTTGCGAATCAAAATCATCGCATCACAAAATCGGTCGAGCTCGGCTTTGGATTCGCTTTCAGTTGGTTCGATCATCAACGTGCCGGGTACCGGAAACGACATGGTCGGTGCATGGAAGCCATAGTCCATGAGGCGTTTCGCGACATCTTCGGCTTCGACACCGGCGATTTTTTTGAAGCCACGACAATCGATGATTAATTCGTGGGCAACGCGACCGTTGCGACCGGTGTAAAGCACTGGATAATGCGGAGCTAACCGCAACGCAATGTAGTTAGCGCCCAGAATTGCAGCTTGCGTTGCACGCCGCAGCCCCGGCTCGCCCATCATCGCAATGTAGGCAAACGAAATGGGCAAGATCGAAGCTGAGCCGTGCGATGCCGCTGACACCGGCCCAACTGCTTGACTGCCAAGTTTGGCTAATGGATGACCCGGTAGAAACGGTGCGAGGTGTTTGGCCACACCGATCGGCCCCATTCCTGGACCACCGCCACCATGCGGAATGCAAAACGTCTTGTGCAAATTCAAGTGACAAACGTCAGCGCCGATGTAGCCCGGACTGGTAAGCCCGACCTGTGCATTCATGTTGGCGCCGTCCATGTAGACCTGGCCACCATGCGCATGAATAGTTTTGCAAATTTCGATAATCGCATCTTCAAATACACCGTGCGTCGACGGATACGTAACCATCAGCGCGCCAAGGTTTTTGGCGTGCAGTTCGGCTTTGGCTTTTAAATCGGCGACGTCAATACTGCCATCGGCGGTAGCCGCAACCGCAACAACCGAAAAGCCAGCCATCACGGCGCTGGCCGGATTGGTGCCATGTGCCGAGGTTGGAATCAAACACACCGTGCGATGGCGGTCGCCGCGCGAGATGTGGTAGCCGCGAATCGCCAACAGGCCGGCGTATTCGCCTTGCGCGCCTGAATTTGGTTGCAGCGAAACGGCTGCGAATCCCGTGATTTCCGCGAGCCAAGCTTCAAGCTGGGTAAACATGGCTCGGTAGCCGCCGGTTTGTTCGGCTGGTGCGAATGGATGCATGCGACCAAATTCCGGCCACGTCACAGGCAACATTTCACTCGTGGCATTGAGCTTCATGGTGCACGAACCAAGTGGAATCATCGACGTCGTTAAGGACAAGTCCTTGGCCGACAAGCGATGCAAGTACCGCAGCATTTCATGTTCGGAATGAAACGAATTAAAATGGGCGTGAGTCAAAAATGCGCTGGTACGAGCGACGCCAGCCGACAACTCGGGCACGGCGGCTTCAGCGATCAAGGCTGCCATGGTAAACGGCAACTCGTCGGTGCCCGGCGGCAACAACGCTTCGAGCACCAAGGCGATATCGTCGACGTTAGTTGTTTCATCACACGATAAACCGACCCCGTCATCGTAACGGCGGAGGTTAACGCCACGGTCGGTGGCGCGCGCTAGAATTTGCGCTGCACGGTGGGCCTCGATATCGAAGCGTAGCGTGTCGAAAATTTCGCCGCTGCGAGCGGTGAAGCCCAGCTTGGCGGCGCCTGCTTTGGCTAGCGAGGCATGGGCACGGACGCGCTGGGCGATGGCGGTTAAACCGCGAGGCCCGTGATAGACCGCGTACATGGACGCCATCACAGCGAGCAAGACCTGCGAGGTGCAGATATTCGATGTCGCTTTTTCGCGGCGAATATGTTGTTCCCGGGTTTGCAGTGCTAAGCGATAGGCCATTTTACCTTTGGCATCGCGCGATACGCCGATGATGCGGCCAGGCATTTGTCGACGGAAGTCATCCTTGCAGGCTAAAAACGCTGCATGCGGGCCACCAAAGCCCATCGGCACGCCAAAACGCTGGGCCGAGCCAATTGCGATATCGGCACCGACGTCACCAGGCGAAGCCAACAGCGTGAGCGCAAGTAAATCTGCGGTGAGCACGGCTTTGGCACCGGCAGCATGAATGAGGCTAATCATTTCGCGAGGATCGATCACGGCACCATCGGTGGTTGGATACCCGAGGATCACACCGGCGATCTGTGCGCCGTTTTGGGCCAGCGCAACACGAATCGCCGCAGTATCGCCGATGCTCAGCGTAATACCCAGCGGCTCGGCCCGGGTGTGCATAACCGCGATGGTTTGTGGATGCACATCGTCGGCGACCCAGACGATGAGGCGTTTTCGGTCGGCAATCTCAACGCACATGTTCATCGCTTCGGCCGCTGCGGTGGCTTCGTCGAGCAACGATGCGTTGCCCATCGGCAAACCCGTGAGGTCGGCGATCATGGTTTGAAAATTTACCAACGCTTCGAGGCGGCCTTGCGAAATTTCGGCTTGGTACGGTGTGTACTGAGTGTACCAACTTGGATTTTCCAGCACATTTCGCAAAATCACCGGCGGGGTTACGCAATCGTAATAGCCCATGCCAATGAACGAGCGCATGACCTGGTTTTCTGACGCCAAGGTTTTGAGCTCTTCGAGTAACTGGTGCTCGCCCAGTGGCGGCCCCAGGTCGAGCGGTTTGGCCAAAGCGATTGAGGTTGGCAAGGTTGCGGCCGCCAAAGCGTCGAGCGACGGGTAGCCCACCGCTTCGAGCATTTGCGCTAATTCCGCTTCCGATGAGCCAATGTGCCGACGAGCAAAAGAATCCAAAGGTGACAAAAGCGACGCGTTCATGGCTGCAAGCTAGCGCGCCAGTCCGACAATTGCTACCGCCTACGCCGCGTCCGATCGCCGCGCAAAAATCATCGTGATCCGGTCGTTTTTTGCGCAACAAGGCAATGCTGTTCGACTCAGCCTTCGAATCTACGCGGTGCGTCAGGCCTTTAATCGCCCGAATCAGGTTCGGTAAACAACCAACGGACTTCAGGAACAGAGGCTTTGACGTCAGCTTCAAACCGGTTGATCACATCGCACAGCGAGCCTGGCTCGCCGCCCGTGACTAAGCCTGGCCGCACTTGCACCTTGAGCGCGATCAAGATTTCGCCGGGGCCCTGCTGGATCGACAACACCCGTAAAATTTTCACAATGTCGCTATGGCGATCACTCACTGCATGGAGTTTGGCATCGAGATCGGGGTCGGCGGCTTCGCCCACCAACAATGATTTAACTTCAATTGCCAAAAACACAGCGACCGCAACCAGCACCAAGCCAATGCACAACGAGCCAATGCCATCCCAACGCCCATCATTGGTGACCTTCGACATGATTAAGGCAATCATGGCAAACACCAAGCCGACAACAGCTGCCGAGTTTTCGCCGAACACCACAACCAAATCTGAGTCTTTAGTGCGCCGCAAAAAATGAAAAAATTTGACCGTGCCGCGCCGCTTATTAAACTCGACGATATTGCCGAAGGTCGAATAACCTTCGAGTAACAATGCGATACCCAAAATCACCACACCAATTGTGATTGAGCCGACTTTTTCGGGATGCATGGTTTTGTGAATGCCTTCGTAAATCGAAAACACACCACCACCGGTGAACAGCAACAGCGCCACCATGAACGACCAGAAATACACCGCACGGCCATAACCGAGCGGATGTGTCGCATCTGGCGGTTTACGCGCCTGCTTGACCCCAAACAACAACAAGCCTTGGTTGCCGCAGTCGGCCAGCGAGTGGATGGTCTCAGCCAGCAGCGCGCCCGAGCCAGTCATCGCCGCAGCGACACCTTTAGATACGGCAATCAAGAAATTGACGACCAACGAAGTAATGATGTGTTTGGTATTGTCTGACGCCATACGTTTTTTCTATTTGATGAGCTGCGACAGCGATTTGAAAGCTGTGCCACCGGCGCGGCCCAGCAGATCAAACACGATTGATTCAGTGTTGCTGATGGTGGCACCGTCGGTTTCCATCAGCCTGAGGCCATTGCGCCAATTGGCTTTGCTGCGGCTGGCGGTTGCGTCACCGGCAAGCCACACGGTGGCCGCCTTGGCGCGCAAATCGCGGACCGTTTGATATACGCAAACGTGAGTTTCCATCCCGCACACAAGCCATTGATCCCGCCCGAGCTGAGGCCATAACCTAGCAAAGTCGACAGTTGCTACCGCCGAGAATTCAACTTTATCAAACCGATGCAGCTGCCCGGAGGGCAACGTTTGCAAAGCGGTTGCGACCTCCGGCACCGTGCCGCCGAGCCCACGCGGATACTGTTGCGACACCACCACCGGCAGGTCAAACACCCGCGCAGCTTCGATCAGCAGCGTGGTGTAACGCACGACCTCCGTTGCAACCTCGGCTGGCATAGCGGGTAGTAAACGTTCTTGAATATCGACCACAAACAACGCTGCCCGAGCTACTGACACATTGGCCAGCCTCACTAGATACCTGCCTGCAGAATCGTCATCGCCTCCAACAAGCGCGTGCGCAACGCATGTTCATCGCTTAGCCGAGCTTTTTGCTCGATCACAACTTCTTCGGGGGCCCGCGCTAAAAAGTCGGCATTGCTGAGTTTCTTCTCTAACCCAGCGATGTCTTTTTCAACCCGGCCAATCTCTTTGGTGATGCGGGCTTTTTCGGCTGCAGGATCGATGAGGCCACCGAGTGGCATGATGATTTCAATATCTGCGCCAACCAAGGCTTTGGCCGATTGTGGCACCACGTCGGTACCTTGGCCCATGGTGGCCTTGATGCGCGCGCTGCGCTCAATCATGCTGAGGTTTTCGGTCACGGTTTTGCGTGCGGCATCGGCACCGTCGGCAATCCGTAGTTCGACTTCAATATTCTGCGCTGGCGAAATGCCATAGGTTGCACGCAACATGCGCGACGCTACTGCGACATCTTGAATCAGTTTCATCTCTGCTTCGGCCGCCGCATCAATGCGTCCGAGATCCGGACGAGGGTACACCGTCACCATTAGTGACCCGGGCAGTTCTACCGGCTTAGGTAGCTTTTGCCAGATTTCTTCGGTGACGAACGGCGCAAACGGATGCATCAACCGCATGACCCGTTCGAGCACGGTGGCCAACACGCCTTGCACAACGTGCCGCTTAGCAGCTCGTGCGGCATCGGGTTCACCGACGACGCTGCCAGGATTTTCGGCTTGCCGCAAATGCGGTTTGGCCAGCTCAATATACCAATCGCACACTTCGTTCCAGACAAAGTGATACAGCGCATTGGCGGCGTCGGCGAAGCGAAAGCCTTCCAGCGCAGTGTCAACATCGGCCGACACGGCTTGCAAACGCGATAAAATCCAACGCTCTGGCAGCCCCATGGTGATCTTCGCAGGGTCGCTTTGATTGGTCCCGACCGTCGCTGGAGCGCGGTGCATGCCGGCAAGTTGCGCTTCAAAGCGCTCGGGATCAAAACCGTCGAGGTTCATCAAGGCAAACCGCGAAGCGTTCCACAACTTGTTGATGAAGTTACGATAGCCCTCGACCCGTTCAGCCGACAATCGAATGTAACGGCCCGAGGTATTGAGGGCTGCAAGTGCAAACCGCAACGCATCGGCGCCCATCGACGGCACGCCTTTAGCAAAGTTGCGGCGCAACGCTTTGAGTGCCGCATCGTCAGCGTTATCGGCGGTTGCCCGCGTGACCATTTCATCGAGCGACGCGCCATGCACCACATTGAGTGGATCGAGCACGTTGCCTTTGGTCTTCGACATCTTGTCGCCGTTTTCATCGGTGACGATCGAGGTCAAATACACGGTGCGAAACGGCACCTTGCCCATGAAATGGATCCCCATCATCATCATGCGGGCAACCCAGAAAAAGATAATATCCGGGCCGGTAACCAACACGCTGTTCGGGTAAAACGCTGCGAGTTCGCGAGTTTTATTTGGCCAGCCCAGCGTTGAAAACGGCCACAAGGCCGACGAGAACCAGGTGTCCAAGATGTCTTCGTCTTGGCGCACATCAGCGCTGGCACATTTTTCACATGTGGTGACCGTGGTCCTTGCAACCGTGATGTGTTTGCACGCATTGCAGTACCAAGCCGGAATGCGATGGCCCCACCACAATTGCCGCGAGATGCACCAATCGCGGATGTTGGTCATCCAGTGCATGTAGGTTTTGGTCCAAACCTCCGGCACAAATTTGGTTTTGCCTGATTCAACAGCCTCGATAGCTTTGGCGGCCAAGGGCGCAGTGCGCACAAACCATTGCTCCATCAGCATGGGTTCAACGACGGCGCCGGATCGTTCGGATCGACCGCGTGGCACTTTGTGATCTTTGATCAGGCCCAGCGCGCCGGCCAGCTCAAGATCGGCGACCACTTCTTTGCGTGCAGCTTCGACCAGCATCCCGATATATTTCTCAGGAATGGCACCGCACATGCGGCCTTTGGCGTCGATGATTTGCAGCGCCGGCAAATTGCAGCGCTGCGCACATTCGTAGTCGTTTGGATCATGCGCGGGGGTAACTTTGACTGCACCCGAACCAAACGTCGGATCAACAAAGGTGTCAGCAACAATCGGAATGTGACGACCGGTCAGCGGCAATGCGATCATTTTGCCGACGAGGTGTTTATAGCGTTCGTCGTCGGGATGTACGGCCACGGCGGTATCGCCCAACATGGTTTCCGGCCGCGTGGTGGCAACCGTGATAACTGCGCCGTCGCCATCGACTAACGGATAATTGAGTTCCCACATCGAGCCAGCTTCTTCGACCACATCGATTTCCAGATCGGAAACCACGGTCTCCGAAACTGGATCCCAATTGATCATGCGATTGGCGCGGTAGATCAAACCTTCTTCGTACAGTTTTACAAAGGCTTCGCGAACCGCAACATTGGATTGCTCATCCATCGTGAATCGATCGCGTGGCCAGTCGAGCGAAAAGCCCATCAGCTTTTCTTGCTCGGTGATACGGCCACCGGATTTATCGCGCCACTCCCAAGCGCGGCGCATAAACTCGTCACGACCTAAATCAAAACGGGTTTTGCTTTCTTTGCGGCGCAACGCTTTTTCCAACAAGTGGTGCACTGCAATCGACGCGTGGTCGGTGCCGGGCATCCACATGGCGTTGTAACCTTGCATGCGGCGCCAACGGATCAAGATGTCCTGCATCGTTGAACCCAGCGCGTGGCCCATATGGAGCGAGCCGGTTACATTGGGCGGCGGCAGCGTAATCGCGTACGGCACCGTTGGGCTGTTTTCGTCGGCGTGAAAATAACCATTCTCTAACCAAAACCGCAGCCAACGCGGTTCGACTTCAGAAGGATCATACTGTTTTGAAAGCGCTGCTGATGCACTCATCGCGGGCGCAAGCTAACACGAACTGACCAGATAGTTACCCATCGACCCGCCAAGATCCGTCGACGAACGACGAGTACTCGACCAAGGCACCAGCTTCGCCACTACACGAGTTACGCGCGTTTGGCGGCAAGATCATGCAGGTTTTCGCGGATGATTTGCTCCGCTAATTCCGGCACGACTTCCCAAACGATGCGCTCAACAACTTCGGTCGACAACTTGAGCAGCGCTAACAATTCCGGGCTGCCTGGCTGCAAGCCTGTCGCTTGTGCCAATTGCGCTGCCATCTTGGCCAGCGTGCGTTCAACCAACACCGAACGTTTGGTTGGCGTGCCAGCAACCATGGGCGCGCGGGCCGGTGCCGCAGAAGTCGCCGCTTCAACATGCCCCATCACCACTGGCACAGGCGCAGCTGGCGTGATTGGCACCGCAGGCGCTATCATCGCGCCAGAAGCCGACATTGGCGGCACGGCCATCACAGTGGTGCGGCTTGGTTGTGCCGGCGCGACAGCAGGCGCTGAACCCGCAGGGACCTTAATGGTTGGCATTCCCATAATCGTCGCTGAACGTGGTGGCTGATTACTCGGTGCCGACGCTGGCTTAGCGGCGAGTGCCGGATTAGCGGTTGCAGCGCGCGGTGGCACCACCGGTGCCGAACTCGCTGCGGCGCTTGCGCCTGGCCGTGCGGTCGAGCCGGCGGCGATCAGATCTTGGCACGTCTTGAGCATCACGGCGGTGTCCCACGGCTTGGTGATGTTAGCGTCAACTCCAGCTGTGGTGCCTTTTGCTGCATCATACGGAGCGGCATTGCCTACCAAAATTGCCACTGGCACATCGGCGAATTTAGCATCCGACTTGATCGCTTGGCACAGCTCGTAGCCAGACTTGCCCGGCATGTGTGAATCCGCAAGGATCAACGCTGGCTTGGCACCTTTGATTTTTTCCATCGCGTCTTCGACGGAGCGCGCCCCCACGTAGGTGAGGTCAGTGCCACGGAAGGTGATATCCGCAACCATTTGCATCGTAACGCTGTCATCTACGCACAGGACGATTTTGCTCATCTGATGTTTGCCCCGAAGAAGTTGCTGGCTAAAAAGAACCAAAAAAAACATAAAGCTTAGGTGGTCCGATCCGCCCCAAACTTGTCTAAGTCCTTGGTACCACGGCAAAAGCGCAAGGGTCAAATTACCGGGATAACAATCGAAGCCAAGGCCGTTAGGCTGCGGCTGACCGAGCCGAGGGGATCCCGCCAAACCAAGCGCTCAGGTTTTCACGGAGGCTGAATAAGTCCTTGAATTTACGTGGAGGCGAGATCAACATGCATCGTAGCGATGCTGTGCCACGATCGGTGCGACGGTTGTTTGACAAAAAACGCCACTCACTTAGATTGCGGCCTGCATGTCCGCCTTTCATTCTCCTTTTGCAGCCGCGTGTGCGGATTTTATGGCCGGTGCCACCGGCCTCCCTAGCTCGGCGTTCTCGGTGGACACCCCACCCCGGCGCGAGCTCGGTGATTTTGCGGTTGGCTGTTTCGCGGTCGCAAAAGCCCAGGGTAAAAATCCTGCGGCGGTCGCAGCCGAGATCGCAGCGCGGTTCACCGCTACCGATTTGCTCGCCAGCGCAAGCGCCGCCGGACCCTTCGTAAATTTTCATTTACAGCACATCCCAGCGTTTGAATTTTGTATTGAGCAGGCCCGCGCCGGCACACTGTTGCCCCAACTCGGTGCCGGACAGACTATTTGCATTGACTATTCGTCGCCCAATATCTCTAAACATTTAGCGTTTCATCACATTCGTTCAACCGTGATTGGTCATTCGCTCGCGCAAATTCTGCGTGGCCTGGGCTATCGGGTCATCGGCATTAACCACCTGGGCGATTGGGGCACCACCCACGGCATGTTGATCGCCGCCTACAAAAAATGGGGCGCGCCCGATCCCATCGACATTTCGGCGCTCAACGCGTTGTACGTGCGTTTTCGCGAAGAAATGAAAACTGACCCGACGTTAGAAGACCAAGGCCGCGGTTGGTTCAAGAAACTTGAAAGTGGCGATACTGAAGCGCGCACCTTATGGCAGCGGTTCCGCGACGTGTCTTGGATTGAATTTGAAACGGTCTACCGCATGCTAGGCATTGAGTTTGATGAAATTCGCGGCGAGAGCGCATACGAGCCAGACATGCCACGGGTGCTAGCCGAACTTACCGAAAAGGGCCTGGTCTCTGAGAGTCAGGGGGCCTTGGTGGTGGAGTTGGAGGACGAAAAAACTCCGATGCTGTTGGTCACCAAAGACGGCACCACATTGTATGCAACCCGCGATATCGCGGCTGCACAATACCGCTGGAATACCTATCATTTTGCCCGCTCGCTGTACGTTGTGGATCGCGGCCAAGGCATGCACTTCCGGCAATTGTGGAAAGTGCTCACCAAAGCCGGTTACGACTGGGCCGCCAAGTGTGAGCATGTGCCGTTCGGCTTGGTCCGTATCGGTGGCAAAAAAACCTCAACGCGCGGCGGCAACGTGGTCTTACTCAAAGACGTGTTCAATGAAGCGAGCGACGAGATTGCAGAACGCATTCGAAGCTCGATGCAAAACACCGATCGCACATCGGACGTTACCGATGTCGCCGATACCGCGCAAAAAGTTGGCATCGGTGCCGTGATGTTCGCCAACCTAATGAGCCAACGCGAAAAAGACGTCGACTTCGACTGGGAAAAAGTCATGGCCACCGACGGTGACTCGGGTGTGTATCTGCAATACGCCCACGCCCGCTGCGCCTCGATTTTGCGCAAAGCCGGCCACGACACCGATGGCCAAGCTGTGGATTTGACCAAGCTCACCGCACCGGGTGAATGGACTTTGGCCCGTCGCATCCTCGATTATGCAGACATGGCAGTACGCGCCGGCAACAACGCCGAACCGCATATTATTTGCCATTATCTGTTGGAACTCGCTGGTGATTTTTCGCGCTTTTACACGGCTGGCAACGGCGACCCAGGGTTGCGGGTCCTCTGTGATGACCTTGTTACCCAACATGCACGGCTGGCACTGACTGCTGCAACCAAGCGCGTACTTGGTCACGGCATGGCGCTGTTGGGGCTGCGGCCGGTTGAAGCTGTCTGATCGGCTGAGCCACAAATCCGACGCTCGATTACGGCGATCGGCATGTTACGCTTGTGTCACTACATGTCGCGCCGTACCCTGTCCAAACCAATCCTGCACCTCGCTGTCCTTGGCGGTGCGTTGGTACTCACCCTGCCCTCGCTTGGTTATGCCAATGCCGGTACGCCACCCTCCAAGCCAGCCAACAAAAAAAACGCTGGGTCAACAGCTGCCACGTTCAACAAGCTTGAGCCCAAGCATGTGCCGCCGCTGCCGCCCAAAGTTCAAGAAATTGCAAACCAGTTATTTACTGAAGCGAGTGCCGCAGGCCAAGCTGGCGATTACATCACGGCCATCAAAAAGTACCGCGAGTTGCAACGCATCGCTTCTCACCCCCACATCAGTTTTAATATCGCGATGGCGCTCGAAGCCAAAGGCGACTACGTCGGCGCAATCAAAGAATATCAGGCATATCTGCCGACTGCGGTTGGCAGTGAAGCGGTTGCGATTGCGGCCCGCATCGAGCAAATGAGCGCCACTCCGGCGCCCATCACTGCGGTCGCCACCACCATGTTCAATGTCAAGTCGCTATGGTTCGTCGATGGCGTCTTGATGGGCCGCGACGCCTGCAAGTTCGAGGTAGCGCCAGGCAAACACAAAATCGAAAACGTGTCCGAGCTCGGGTATTGGTTCGATCGGTTACGCACCGAGCCCGGGCCGCAAGGCGGCAAACGGATCGAACGCAATGTTGATGACCGCAAGGATGGCAACATTATTATCAGCGCGCCGGCTAATGACAATGGGGGCTGGGTTTTCGCGATCGATGGCAGCGATCGCGATGATGCGCTTGGCAAAGGCGTGCACCACAGTGGCCGTTACACGGTTGCGGTGGGCAAACATCAACTAATCGCCAAAGACTCGGTCTGTCAGTACCAACTTGAATTCACCGTCCGCAAAGATCAGGTCGTGTATTTTCACCTGTTGCGCGAAGGCTTTGACTCAAAAGCCTTACTCAAAGACATGGGGCCCGAACGTGGAGCGAACGAGCGTACGCTCGGAGCGGGGCCCGACAAACCAGCGTGTGGCCGGATCGTCGGAGCGCCCATTATTATTGATTTTGACGCCAAGGTGCCCGGTCGCATCCAGACTCCAAACGCTAAGAAATAGCCGTTGATTGGCTCCCTCGATAGCCGAGATGATCTAGACTGCGCGCGTGACGACACGCAATAAAACTCCGCTTTGGGAATCGCACAAACAACTGGGCGCTCGGCTCATCGACTTTGGCGGCTGGGATATGCCGGTGTCGTACAAAGCCGGCACCATCAAAGAACATCAAGCCGTGCGTGAAGCGGTTGGCTTGTTCGACGTTTCACACATGGGCGAAGCCTATATTCGCGGGCCACGCGCACGCGAAGCGGTTGATTCATTAACCACCAATGCCGTTGGCGCTGCCGTCAATGGCAAAGCTGTGTACACCCTGCTGTGCCGTCCAGACGGCGGCATCATTGATGACTGCATTTTTTACAAAGTCACCGACGAGGAATTTTTCGTCATCGTCAACGCATCAAATACCGCCAAGGATCTGGCGTGGATCCGCGAGCACATCGGCGGCATCTGCGATGTCGATGATGTCTCCGATGCCACTGCACTGATCGCTGTACAAGGGCCCAAAGCTGTTGCGATGGTCGATGCGTTGTCGCAAGGCAGCGGCAATGGCGTAACCGGCATGACCAGCTTTACCCATCGCAACATCACGATATCCGGCATCAGTTGCCTCGCAGCGCGCACTGGCTACACCGGCGAAGATGGCTTTGAATTGGCATGCACCAACCACGATGCGCCAGCGCTATGGGCAGCATTACTCGACGCGGCGACACCGTTAGGCGGCCTACCGATTGGCTTGGGCGCGCGCGATACCTTGCGCCTCGAAGCCAAGTTGCCACTCTACGGCAATGATATCGACGACACCACCTCGCCACTCGAAGCAGGCTTGGGCTGGGCAGTGAAACTTGATAAAGGCGAATTTATGGGTCGCGATGCGCTGCTCAAGCAAAAAGCCGCCGGCCTGACGCGCCAACTGGTTGGGTTCACCATCGACGAACAAGCGCGTGCGATTGCCCGGCATGGTTACAGCTTCGTCGACCGCAGCCAACCCGAGCCAGCGATGGGCCACGTCACCAGTGGTGGCCCTGGGATTTCGGTCAAAGGCTCAATTGGAATGGGCTATGTGCCCACCGCACTGGCTAAACCAGGCACGGCGCTGACGATTGATTGTCGTGGCAAAGACACAGCCGCCACCGTGGTCCAAGGCAAATTCTACAAACGCCCGGTGTAGTCGCCGATGGCCCTGAACTCTGCGGCTCGTTGCCAACGGCGCATCTAGTACGTTATACAAATCCCAACAGCGTTTTTTTGGTTTGCACTTTATTTCAGGAGTTTGACATGTCGTTTCCAACTGACCTTCGTTACACCAATGATCATGAATGGCTGCGCCAACGCGGCGACAACTGGTGCGTTGGCATCACGCAATTCGCAGTAGATGCCCTCGGTGATATCACGCTCGTTGATCTGCCTAAGGTTGGCGACTTGGTGACCAAAGGCCAACGCTTTGGCACGGTTGAGAGCGTGAAATCGGTAAGCGACTTGTACGCGCCAATTTCAGGCAAAGTGATCGCGCTTAATGAAGTACTTAAAGATTCGCCTGAATCGGTGAACGCTGAACCCTACGGCACGGGCTGGATGATCGAAATCGCTGCGAGTGATAAAGGCGAAGTCGCTGAGTTGCTGACCGCCGACGCGTACGACAAGCTCATTGCAGCCCAGTAAGTCGGCATGTGCGCTCGGCTCGTTGTACATACTAGCGATGCAGCGTGCACTGCTACGTGGCCGCGCCTGGCCAGCTAAAATCGACCGGCGGCTAGATCGAAGACCGTAACTGCATCCGACGAGACATCGCGGCCGACGGCACGTGGGGCGCTGACGCCGAGGCGCCAGTGGCCAGCGCCGCTGCGTTGAACAAATGCCGGGCTTGCAGCCATCAACTCGAACCGCTCGGCCGGAGCATCGTGGCGTGTGAGGTAATGGCCGAGCCACGCACCGCCCAGACTGCCCAGCACCGACAGACCGCCGGCCCACTGTTCGGCGCTGGTGCCGCCGTTGGATGCGGCATAGCCGAGCCATGGCAGCAGCCCGCCAGCGGTCGCCGCGCCAGCGATTCGCAAAACTCGATTTTCGCTCGGCGACCAACGCTTTGCCAGCAGCGCACCAACCACAAAGCCGGCGCTCACGCCAAGTGCAGTGTTGGCCGAAT
>JAYWHS010001064.1:0-2213 GCA_043777635.1 Kofleriaceae bacterium
GCCTGCAACGCGGCTTTGTACGATAAATGATAGGCGGCGATAAATGCAGCACACAACAACGCCCACTGGATCGCGCGCCGAGACGCGCCGCGTTCTGCACCTGAGCACACCAGGCCGGCTAACAGCACAACGCTACCGACGATCGACAATGGATGCACTGCCTCATGCCAAACCCAAATCGAAATCGGCCACACCAAAATCACCGCACCGCCGCGCGACAACGTGTACACCGGACCGAGCGGGCCACTACTTAAGGCCTTCGCCAAGGACCAAAAATACACCGCTTCAAAAGCACCGGCTGCCAACGTCCAGCTCGCCGCAGCACCGCCCGAAGCACCTGGGAATGGGCTGCCGTGCAACGCACCCATCACCAACGCAACTGCCCCGGCGATCACGCTACCGACGGCAATCGCCACCACTACCGCGCGATCTTTGTCAGGTTCAACGCGGAGTCCTGCATTCCACAACGCGTGTAGCAGCGCCGATGCCAGCACGAACAGTGCAACGCTAAGACTCACAAATGACCTCGATTAGTTTGCTGCATCGATAACCTTCGAGAGTCAATGTCTAATCTACAATCGTACACATTGCATCGGTCTCCGCCGGTAGCTCCGAATCAAACAGCGTAAGCGTCGCAACCCTGCCACCCACGCAGCGACGAGGCAGCCAACTTTCGTCGGTTTGTTCATCGCGTGTGTGTAGCACAACAAACATATTGCACGGACATCAGCCAAGTTGGTGCTCGACGTGGCCTAACTGACTCACGACTGGCAAAGGCGACGCATCTCGCGTATATCGACCCATGCGCTATTTTTCAGTTGCCATAATCTCTAGTGTCTTGTCTTTTGCGGCGTGCGGCAGTTCCGGCGGCAAAGCTAGCGGCAAAATGACCTACGCCAATGGCGGGTCAACCGAAGCAAAAAGCTGCAAAGCTTTCATGCGCGGTACCGACATGGTGGCGGAGATTCAAATGTCCGACAAATCGGTACTGCGAATTATCAAAGGCACTGACACGACCTATGAATACCAGAACGACAAACTTACTGTTGACCTGAAATGCAGTTCGCAGAGCACAGAACTACAGACGCTTAAAACCGGCGATTCGCCGTCCGTAAAAGGCGAGATTGACCTCAGTCGTTGCATGGCGATCGAGACTATTGTTTTGAAACTAGATTGTTGAGCCACTCGGCTATCCAGCGCTACCATTTGATTACGGTTAGTGATGCCGGGCGAACGCAAGGTCGACTCCATTGCCCGGCCGGCGTCACATATTGTAGACACGACATGCACGCTTCGATCACTTCGAGTAGCCGGACAATTTCCATACCGCGGTGAAAGTCATGATGCGTGTAGTCTTCCGATTCGCAAACTAGCGCATTGCGAAGTTCGCCAGCCGCTTGCAGTCAACTAAGGAGTCGCCGGTGGTACCCTGACTCAATGTCTTCGCGTTCTATCATGCTAGCGGTACTCGGCACGCTGGTTGCACCTGGTTGCGCGCATGTCGGGTCCACCGTGCCTGCCGCCTTTAACGCATTCGCCAGCGGGGTCATCGACCGCAGCACGTCGCAAGTTTCGATTGCAGGCGTTGCGACCGCCGAATCAAAAGACAGCAATGGCGTCGTGCATGATGGTGGCTTCGGCGCACGCATCCGCGCAATTCGTCGAGGCGGCAGCCGTGCTACTGCCAACGTAATCGCCAGCAATTGGCTCGAAGCTGGCACCTGGGACAAAGGCGAAGGTTACTACAACTCCGGAACCACCCTCGGCTATGGCTTTGGTGGCGCATCATGGTTTGCAGGGATGAGCTTCGGCTTGCAATACGGAGGCTATCGCACCAGCGCGTTGTTGCTGCCGATCAAAGCGCACTTCCTATATGTTGGCCGTATTCAACTTAACGCCGAAGCCTGGTCTGGCCAGCGCTTTGGTGCTTTTGGCAGTAGCGATCCATCGTTCACGAATGCCATGGGCTGGTCGGCCAGCATCGGCTTGGGCGGCTCGCCACGGGGCGCCGTCAGCGAAAGCCGTCGGGGGTTCGGATTGGGAATTTTCAGCGAAAAAATGGACGGTGTTACAGTCACTGGCCTGTCGCTGGAATGGCAGTTCTCGACGGCAAATATTCCGCGCGGCAGCAATGGCGGCAATGGTGGTGACCAAAGCGCCCAGGTCACGAACCAAGTCAAGTGCAACGCCGGCGATGCGACCGCCTGCAGACG
>JAYWHS010001065.1:0-2212 GCA_043777635.1 Kofleriaceae bacterium
CCCACACCTTGGCTTTGACACGTTTCCAGCGCGAGTCGGTGCCTAGTTCAAACCCGATCGTCCGCCGCGTGCCCGCCGAAGCGTGTCCGGAAGTCGGACATCTGAAGTGGACAGAAGCTAAGCGTTGCGGCGCAAACGTCGCCACCATCCGCGGAACCGGCCAACGTGTAGGGCGCGGGCATCGGTCGCAATGTCCCAACCTGGGCGCAGCAACGAGATTAGCAAACGATCACAATACTCAATCCACTCCAGTTGATTTGCCTCGTTGGTCACCGCTTTGGACCGCACGTAGAACGTAAAGCGCGTAGAATACAGACCCGCAACACGGTACCCCTTGGGCGATTCATGGAAGTTGCCTGGTGCTCGTACAATGCATTCGGTGGGGTCGCCGAATCCGGCGACGACATCGGCGAACAGGAGATCCCGAAACCATACGTTCACACATGAGACGGAACGATCGATCTCAAGTCGCGAAATGCCCAATGCCTGTAGCGAGTTAATTTCGGCTGGACGCGGCAAGTTCAGCAATTGCAGCACTTTTTCCTCGGTGTCCGGCACTACTTCACTCAGGCGCAACCGCCACTCCTGCAACATGTTCACCACTGGATTTGTCATGGCACCACCGTGCCTTGGGTAGCCAGGTGTGCTTGGTAAGATCGTTGTACGGCCCTTAGCACAGTGAGATGTTGCGTCAACCACGTTGCTTCAGAACGTTCGAGCGGTGATGAGCCGAGTGTGCCGAGGTGTTGTTGAATCCGCGCGATGGCGTCACTCAAAAAACCATACGCTTTGACCAAGTCGGCCTGCGCGCCGGCATTGCGCCCAAGGCGGAGGTAGGATGCCAGCCAATTTTTTGCGGCTTCGATCAGATTGATGGCATAGTCGCCAACCCGTTTGGTAAGACTACGATTCGGAGCCGCTGTACGGTCACCGACGCGAAACGCATCGACCTCTTCGGGAAATTTGAGATACGCTTCATGCAGGACTTGCCATCGCTGCTTACTCTCTTGTAGCGCCTTCATCTTTGCCAGAATTTCAGGCATGGTTAACGATACATTCTGCAGGTCATTTTCAAGCGTTGCCTGTGCTGAGCTTTCGTTTTCAGAGAACTCAAGTGTCGCACTGCGCTGTCCGAGTTTGGCCCCGTAGATATTTTCGGTATACGCCTTGGCATCTGCTATCTGCTGTTTGCTCATCTTGCTAGCGTGCTTGATGGCTCGGGCAACGGCAGCATACTGGATGCCCGTCAAACTTTCGATTCCGTTCGCTTCCATCCCTTGTAGAGCCATATACCCAGCAATTTGGTACCACTGCTCCGCATGACGTGCTTCGTGATAGAGGGTATTTACAAGGTCTTGGAATTCCGTAGGCGTCAACGTCGATGTATTGAGTATGTTTTCATTAATCAAGAGTTTCCAGTTTTGAAAATCAAATTGTCCATGAGTCCCCTCGGACATGGTTGCAGTAACCACCGCGACTTCATGCACGCCGACTTTTCGCAGCGACTGATTGATAACATCACTCAAATGTTGCAAGCGTTCCGGTGCCGTCAGCACGGCCCACTTACCTTCGAGTGCACCAATATTGCGCTGATAGCCACGAATTGTGCGACCACGGCCCAAGCCTTGGTGTTCAGCTGCGGGTTTCCATTGACCCGAACTACCTCCGGCGCCATTGGCGAGAGGCGTGTTCGCGCGATGGTCGGGACTCGACGAAGTTTCGTTGCGCGAAGGGCTGGTAGCCTTGGTGGGCGGGCGAGCGTCGGACGCAACCGTTTCAGGTGTTGAATCTGCAGGCACGACATTCACATGTACCGACGTTGGCGAAGGCTCCGACGTTGCGCCGCCGCCTTTAACGGAATCTTTAGGCTTAAATTCAATCGGCAATTGGGTCGCCGCGGGTTCGGCCGCTTTATGCGTCTGGCCTGCAGTCGACTCGGGCGCAGGGCTCGCAGCCGTTCCGCTCGCGGACTTCGCCGGCGGTTGTGCTTCACGGACCGGCCGAGACGCAGGCTGCGTCTCGGCCGGCGCCGACGCGGGCTTGGCCGCTGGTTTCGCTGGCGCACCGGGTTCGCGTGGCACGTTGGGTTCGCGACCGCCCGATGATGGCGCGGGGCCGTGTACCGTCGTGGCAACGGTGTGCGCGCCGGCCATGGCAACCAAGTTGAGCGCTTGATCGGGCAGCGCGGCTTTAAATGTATCGCTGATGGCAT
>JAYWHS010001066.1:0-2211 GCA_043777635.1 Kofleriaceae bacterium
GCTTCACACCACCGGGTTAAGTCGTCATTGGCTTGGTATTCTGGCGATACGCCGCCGTCGAATTGCCGGGCGCGCCCAGATTTCACCATGTCGTATTGCGCGACATCAACTTCGGTGGTGCCGCAGGTCAGCGTGAGCTTGCCACCGCCGGTGTTGAACATTTCACCAAGCTCAGCGCCATAACCGTAGTTAACCCAGGCTGGTGCCAGGTCTGGGTCAACGTTGCCGACTACGAAATAAGTATTGCTGCCGATCAAACCCGCCGCCACCACGTGTTGTTCGGCTTTGGTACCGTCGGGGCGGCTATGGATCAGCGTGAGGCCTTTGACATCAATCGCACCACCGCTGGCGTTGTAAATTTCAAACCACTCTTGACCAGCGTCGGCACCGCTTTGTCCAGCTGGTGCTGCATAGTCGGGAAACACTTCTGAAATCACCAAATCGCCGGGCAAGATTCCTTTGCAGGTATCGGCCGGTGCGTCAGGTCCACAACCTGCAGCAAGCGCCACGCCGAGGATCAAAGGTGCAGCAAGGAGAGGTAAGCGATTGGTCATAACGGTTCCCATTGTCGGTTGGGTTACAGCGGTTGTCAGCGAGATTGGTCACACTCAGACGATAAACTTCGGCAGTTGCGGTGCCATTTGGCGCACGATTTCGCAACGTTACTCTTCATCCGCTGCGCCCGGCGGCGCGATGGTTGGAATGCTTGTTTTTTGTAGGCCAGGCACTTGCGACAGCTCGATTTGCGAAGCTTGGTCAACTTGAATCTGCACTTGCTTCTTTTGCGTGTGCTTGTTGACGTAAATCGACGGGGTGCCGCGCACCACGACATATTCACCGCGCCATTGCGAAAGACCCGAGGTGCCCAAGGTGTCACGGTCGAAGAAGATCAAGGGGAAGTCGCCACCCATACGACGCGACAGCGTCACCCGGGCCGGACCTTTGTCGCCGATTTTTACGTCGCCAACCGTGCCCAACACTGCAACCGGTTTGCCAACCAATGCTTCGAGTTTGTCCATGGCATCCCATTGCGTGATATCGATGTATTCCGGTTTACCGATGCCTTCTTGGCGAAACTTGTCGACGAAATCGCCACGGGCTTTCCACCATAGTGCGCGCTCGGGATAGTCAGGATAGGCCTGCGCACCCATTGCCCAAATGCCGCGTTGGGCTGTTTGGGCTTCGGCTTCGGCGTCGAGGAATTGCTGGTGGTAGTGCCGCGAGTTGCCGTATTTCGGAAAATATGGGCTCATCCCAGCGCGCACGGCTTCCACATTGTAGTTGAGCCAGGTGCCATTTTTTTGCACCAAAACGTAGGCCAAATAACGATTATAACGGTCGCGAATTTCGGCCGGATGATCACGTTCAAGTTTGACCGTCTCGATGCCGTCGAAGAAATGCTTGGCGAACACTTTGGCGTCTTCGCCAAGCGGTGTGGCCATCTTCACCGGATGCTTCGAAGAGCCGCGCTTGTTGGTGACGTATTGTTGCCAACCGGCTTCAAATGCTCGCCGATCATTTTCCGATTTGAACGTTTCTTCGGTGTCCATGCCCAACAACCGAAGCGAGGCATCTAAACCATCGACTTTGATCGTGTCACCATCGAGGATCTTGGTTAGCTTAAATGTGCCAATTTCGGTGCCTGGTTTTTCCAGCAGGCTCAGCGATTTTTCGGCTTTTTTCCGGGTGTAGCGGGCACCTTCGACTGGGCCACATGCGCTGGTGATCGCGGCCAAAAAGGCCAACGTAACGAGCAAGCTCAGCCGGCGTTTGACAGTGATCGTGGACGACATGAACGGCATCATGGACATGGCAGGTTCGCTCCTTTAGGTGTGCCGGCAGCACCGACGCTGGCATCGGTACACCACGCAGTAGTTTGGTCATTGGTTGTGGCCGAAGGGGCCCCGCCTGCAGGCGAAAGATTGTAGGTCCCCGTGCGCGGCAGTGAGTCGTAGATGATGCGGTCGATTTGGCTATCGCACGACAGCAACGTGATCGCGCCCGACGTGTACAGTCCGGCGGTCACCTGGTTGGCATAGCCAAAATCGATATACGGCGGCAACGCGGTGTCGTCGAAACGGCCAATGGTGGCATAGCTTTGTGGAGCAACTTCGACCGACCGAGTAATCAAAATCGTCGAGGTCGCGCTGCCATCTTTGCGTTTTATTTGTACGGTTAAGCCGGCCAAATCCACGCTGCTCGTCGATGCGT
>JAYWHS010001067.1:0-2211 GCA_043777635.1 Kofleriaceae bacterium
AGCATTATTTGTTCGAGTAGTAAAGTGCATAAATGATAACGACCGCAATAATCCCGACGGGAATCGGGCCGAACATCACGCCAACATAAGGCGAATAACGCCAACGCCAATCGGTAGTCGGCGGCGCGATGTTCACCGGCGGCGGCTGATACCCAGGTTGCATGCCTTGCACATAATTGGCCTGGCCGTGGGGCGCCTGGCCAGGTTGCCCGTACGCAGGTGAACCATGGGGCGGTTGTTGGCCATAGGCAGCTGAACCGCCGGGCGGTTGCCCGTAGTTCGCAGGTGGTTGCCCGTAGTTCGCCGGCGGTTGCCCGTAATTCGCTGGTGGTTGCCCGTAGTTCGCTGGCGGTTGCCCGTAGTTCGCTGGCGGTTGGCCGTAACTCGGCGCACCGCTGGGTGGTTGCCCACAATAATTCGCCGGCGGTTGGCCGTAGCTCGGCGCTCCACCAGGCGGTTGCCCATAATAATTCGCCGGCGGTGGCGGTGGCGGTGCCTGACCATATCCGGGTTGCATATGCGGCGGCGCAAAGCTCGTCGGAGCGCCCAGGTTTTGCTGTCCGTTCACCGGACCATATTGTCCGTTCACCGGACTACCTGGAGCTTGTCCTTGCGGTGCCCCGGTTCCCCACTGACTTGGCTGCCCTGCTCCTGGCTTGGTTGGATCCATAACTCATGCTACCGGATCAATAGCCGGCAAAGCGTCGCAACGTCGGTGAAATACGGAAGGCCCATGTGGGTCGCTATCTCACTCGGTGGGCGCGAGCGCTTGCCGCAGCAAATCATTGAGCACTTGCGGATTGGCTTTGCCACCAGTCGCTTTCATCACTTGTCCGACGAAGTAGCCCAACATTTTTTCGTTACCGTTGCGATACGCTTCGATCTGCTTCGGGTTTTCGCCCAGCAGTTTGCTAATAATTGGCAATAACTCAGCTGGGTTGCTGATTTGCACCAAACCTTTGTCGGCGACGATTTGCTCGGGCGCTTCACCGGTTTGGTACGCTTGATCAAACACGTCCTTAGCGATCTTGCCGCTGATCGTCCCGGCTTCGATTAAACCAACGATGCCCGCCAATGCAGTGGCCGGCAAAGGTGACTCAGCGATTGATTTGCCGTCGCGATTGAGCGCGCCCAACAAGATGGTCAACAACCAGTTGGCCACAACCTTAGCGTGCGCGACTGCATTGCAACGCACCGCCGGCAACGCCGCGACCGCAGCATCAAAATAATCTGATAACGCGCGTTCATTAATCAACGTGCGCGCATCGTCGCCAGTTAAGCCCCACTCGCGGTAACTGTCAAAACGCGGACCCGGCAGCGTCGGTAAAGCCTGCATGACTCGGCCAATCATGGTGCCATCGATCACCAGCGGTGGCAGATCCGGATCTGGGAAATAGCGATAGTCGTTGGCTTCTTCTTTCGAGCGCATTGGATACGAAGCATTGGCGGTGGCGTCCCACAACCGGGTTTCGCGCAACACTCGCTCGCCGGTTTCTAACAGCCGAATCTGCCGCACAATTTCGTGATCGATGGCATTTTGCACGAACCGAAACGAGTTGATATTTTTAAGTTCGGTGCGCGTGCCCAACCGATCTTCGCCGCGTCGCCGCACTGACACGTTGGCATCGCAACGCAGTTGACCCTTTTCCATATCCCCGTCGGAAATACCCAGCCACCGCACTAAACGATGCAGCGATCGCATGAATTCCGCGGCCTCTTCGGCCGAGTGCAGCTCGGGCGCGGTGACCACTTCGACCAACGGCACCCCAGCGCGATTTAGATCAACGTGTGACAACGCACCGTGGTGCGAACTTTTACCCGCGTCTTCTTCGAGATGAATGCGCTGCAGCCGAATGGCCATGCGCTCGGTACCCATCAACACATCAAGCGTGCCTTCTTCACACAGCGGCTCATCGCTTTGGGTGATCTGATAGCCCTTGGGTAGATCCGGATAAAAATAGTGTTTACGGGCAAAGCGCGAACGCGCACGAATCTTCGACGCCGTGGCAACGCCGAGCGCAACCGCTAACTCCGCGGCGCGCTGATTGTAAACCGGCAGCGTACCGGGAAGCCCCAATACCAGCGGATCCGTGAGTGAATTGGGTGGTTCACCAAAACTGGTGCCCGACGACGAAAAGGCTTTGCTCACCGTGCCCAACTGCACATGAATCTCCAGCCCGATAACCGGCTCCCACTCATCTAGCAAGTGCG
>JAYWHS010001068.1:0-7373 GCA_043777635.1 Kofleriaceae bacterium
GAATACCGAGTCATTCCCTGATGGCTGGTACCGCTTGCGCGTATCGTCGTCGGACGTCGGCGCGAATTCACCAGATCGTTCGTTGACTGCGAACTTCACTTCGACCCTATTCGCAATCGACAATCAGCGGCCGGTTATTGAAGGCTTACGCGTCGATGGCAACAAAGCTAGCGCCAAAGCCAGTGATGCCATCACCAGCCTGACCGAGATGGCGTTTGCCGTCGATGATGGACCATGGCAACTCGGCACCACCGCCGATGGCATGTTTGATGACAGCACCGAAACCTTGCGCATCGATCTGCCGAGCACGCTGGCCAAAGGCACCCACACGTTAGCCGTGCGCGTCGCCGATGCGGCGGGCAATGTCGGTGCGATCTCGTCCTCGTTTGTCACGAAATAGCGGCGCTCGTTGCAGCGAGAAATAGCCGGTCGCGGCGTGGTTACGCCCCTCGCAACGTGTGTTATGAGGCCGCGCTCGTGAGCAAGTCCCTTTCATGAACGCCATCATTGTCGCCGCAATCGCGGTGCTCATTGCCACTCGTTTGTTGTCCATGGCCGCGTATTCGGCGTGGGGCCAACAGGTAGCAGCGTTACGCATGTTCCACGTCGATCGTTGGATTATGTTCCGCGCCTTGCTACTCATTACCGGGATCGCAATCGCAGCCTATGCCATTGCTGGACGTGCCTGGGGCCATGGCCTGGGCAACGGCGCCCTCGCGGTGTTCACCCTGCTACCTCGGCGCTACTACCGAGCCTCGGCGCTGCGCACCGGGTTTCATCACCTACTGCGGACCCAACTGCGCCGCATCAGCTTTTTTGTGATCGGCGCCGTCAGCTGCGGCACGCTCGCCGCAGTCACCGCACCGAGCGCCGACGGACTTGCTGAAGTGTTCCAAGGCGCCGGTGGCTGGCTGCTGGTCACCGCGATGTTCGCCATGATGATGGAGCTTTGGGGGTCACGATCGGCGGCGGCGTGGCCCTTCGTGGGGCTTTGCTTGCTGTTCGACAGCCTGCTGCTTGCCGGCGCGCTGCTGTTAGGCAATCAAGCGTTGGTCGTGCTCGAAATCGTAACCTTGGTGATTGAAGTCAGCTTCGCCGTCGCCAAGTTGCGCCAGGTCGGCAGCACTCAAGCTGCCGCCGCCGAACCCGCGCTCGCGGCCTAGCCGCTTACATTCCAGCTAGTGAGGTAATCGCGTACGTTTCGTCCAGTGCGCAGGCCGCTATTTGCTAGCGTTCGACTTAGCGACATCGCCAGCGACGATAACCACCAACTTTTTCGGATCCAAGTATTTCTTGGCGACCCGAGCGACATCGGCTGCGGTCACGCCAGCAATCTTGCTACGCAGCGCTTTGTGCCAGGCCATGGTGCGGCCGAGATAGGCATTGCGACCCAGCGTGCTGCGCACATACCCATCGTTGGACAGATTGGTGTCTTCTTGCTTCGCCCAACCCTCTTTGGCACGGGCCAGCTCAACGTCGGTAACATCGCCGCCGGCCATCTTGTTGACTTCTTCAAGAATCGAGGCTTTCGCCTTATTCATGTTGGCAGGTGCAACGATCGCGTACGCACCAAACGAGCCGGTCGTGTCTTCATCATCGGCGCTGGTCCATGCGCCAGTACCGTACGACAAGCCTTCTTTTTCCCGTACCCGCATCCACAACCGCGACCCGGTGTCGCCACCGAGTACTTGGCCGACGATGAGCCAAGCCGCGTAGTCCGGGTCATCGGAACGCATGGCGATCGAAAAGCCCATTGCCAGTGCAGCCATTTCTTTGTCCTTGGTGTCGATGACCTGTTCGCCAGCGGTGACGTCGAAGACTTGATCAACTAAACGAGCAAAAGGCTTTTTGCTAACCCAGCCACCAAAAAGTTTTTCGATTTGCGCGGTAACTTTGTCAGCGTCGAAATCACCCACCACGGTTAGCTCGCCGCGACCCGCGCCCACGAAGTTGCGATAGAACGCTTTGATGTCTTCAAGTTTCACTTTCTTGACTGCATCAATTTGCTCTTCAATGCTCATCACGTAGCGCGGATCATCTTTCGACCATTTGCTCAGCGCGCGCTGCAATTGTAAAAATCCAAGGCTCTGCGGATCTTGGCGTTGCTCTTCGAGAGCCGCCAGCGTCTGTTGCCGCACAACTTCGAGTTCGGCTGCTGGGAAGCTTGGCGAGGTGGCGATTTCCGCAGCGAGATCGAGTGCTGGCGCGAGTTGATCGCGCAAGGTCTTGATGCCAATGCGCATCGACCCTGCCCCACCACTCACCGAGACTTGGCTCTTGAGCTTGTTTTCCAAGTCGCTGATTTCGGTATAGGTCTTTTTGGTCGTGCCACGCTCAAGCAACGCAATCGCAAGTTCGCCAACGGTCGCTTGTTTTTGCAATGACTTTTCATCGCCAAAACGGAACGTCAACGCTAGTTCAACCTTGCCACCACGAGTTTTTTTGCTGACCAACGCAGCGCGAATCCCGCCCTTGAGCTCCTTGCGCACGGTTCGGGCATCGATATTTTCATGGGTTGCAGCAAATTCTTCGCCAGCTTGCGCGGCAGCGCCACTCTCGATGCCTTGCACAATGCTGGCGACATCAGGGGTTGCATCTTGCGGTGCGCGATCGTTTTCCTTGGTTGGCAAGAACCGGCCGCTGGTGCGATTGCTTTTCTTGAAGTAGGTCTTGGCAACGCGGGTCACGTCGGCAAGGGTGACTTTTTTGATCTGCTCGCGTGACGCGAACAAGGTTCGCCAATCGCCCAAGGCAATCGCTTCGGATAGTTCGACTGCCAAACGCCGCGAGTCGGTGAACATCAGGTCATACTGTTTAAGCGCATCGTCGCGCCAACGCTCCAATTCAACAGCGTCGATTTTTGATGCAGCTAAACCCTCAACCGCCGCGGTGATTTCAGCCAGCACGCGATCGACATTTTTGACATCGCGCACTTGCGCGATTATCTGGGTCACATACGGATCGCGGAAATTATAAGCGCTCCCACTCAAGTCGGCAGCCAATTTGCTGTCGACCAATTTTTTATACAAGCGGCCCGACGGCTCGCGAGTCAAGATATCTAGCCCGGCGTTAACTGCGACAAAATCCGGCGACGCTGCGCCCGGGGTATGCCACATCGCACCGGTCACCGCGACATCACCATTGCGGCGCAGCACAACTTCACGCTCACCATCTTGCGGTGGCTCAACCGTATACGTTGCGGTGATCACGCGACTCGGCTTGGCCAACACGCCAAATTTCTTCTCGACCAATGCTAGCGCGGCGGCTTCGTCGAACTTGCCGGCAACCACCAGCACCGCATTGTCGGGCTGATAGTATTTTTCGTAGAAAGCACGCAGCGCTGGCACTGGCACTTTTTCAATGTCGGCGCGCGAACCGATGGTCGACTTGCCGTAGTTGTGCCAGAGAAAAGCCGTGGAGGCCATGCGCTCTTCGAGAATCGACTGCGGGTTATTTTCGCCCATTTCAAATTCGTTGCGCACCACCGAGAACTCGGTGGCTAAGTCTTCTGGCAAAATTGTCGCGTGCAACATGCGATCAGCTTCAAGGTCGAGCGCCCAATTCAAGTTCTCGTCGGAAGCCGGCAACGTTTCATAGTAGTTGGTGCGATCGGTCCATGTCGTACCGTTGGCTTGGCCACCGCGCTCGTCGATGAGTTTGAGCACATTGCGGTACGTCTTGCTGCCTTTGAACATCATATGTTCAAGCAAGTGCGCCATGCCGGCCTCGCCGTAGCCTTCCATGCGCGAACCTACCAAGTAGGTAATGTTCACCGTGACTGAAGCTTGGGATGCATCAGGGAACAGCAAGACCTGCATGCCGTTGCCTAGCCGATACTCGGTGATGCCTTCGACGCTGCGAACTTTGACCGCTGGGGTGGCCGCTTTGGCTGCGGCGACCATGGGTACCGCCGGGGTGGTATCTGGTGTCTCACGATCGACGAACGAGCCAGGGGCTGGGGCCGCGATGGTGGTATCAGGCCGGCCGGTGGCGCAGCCGCTAAACGTGACCAAACCAGAACTAGCTGCCAGCCATAGCAGCAACGTATGCGTTCGCTTTTTCATGATTACGGGATACCGCTAACCACGCGCGCTGTCTTGCTGGATTTCACGAAAAAGCGACGAGCCGCAGCGTGTCGCAGGCGTCGCACCGACCGCCGCTGCGGCGAGTTCGCGACGACTACCAGTGCAGCGCAGCACCGACGCTAATGTCGTTGCTAAACCCGTTGCCGTTGAAGGCTGCGTTGACTCGGGTTTCAATCGACCATCGTTTGAGATCAAGATCGGTCAGCCAAAATCGGAGGATCAACGACGCTGCAAAGGCGCGTGCATCGACCGCACCACTGGCCACCGGCGCAAGCGCGGCTTGATAGCCCAGGCCAACGAGCAGCGAGGTCCGGCCGTTGCGATCGACGATGCCAAGCGTGAGCAGTGGTCGCGCCAAGACCGTCGCGTTGGGTACGCGCAGCACCAAGCCCATTTCGCCACCGAGCGACCAACGATTCGACCACAGATACGAGCCTGCAACCAAGCCAGTCACCACGCCAGCAAAACGAATCTGCGCTGCACTCGCCTGTACATCGGCCCGCGAACTTGCGCCGATGGCCACGGTCAACGTGCGCCGCCAGCCATAACGACCACGGAAATACACATTGCTGCTTTCCACAGTTTGAACTCGCGCGGCTGACAAGGCATCAGCGTCTTTATAGGTTTGGCCTTCGGCGTCGTCGCTATCCGGCGATGCTGCACCGGCCCCGCGCGGCGCAGGAGCAGCTGGCACCACCGCAGGCGGAGGACCAGCCGGCGACGTGGTTTGCCCCGTGGCCGTGACGCCCGCATCAACACGCAAGGATTCTTCGCGCCAGCGCACCTGATCGGCGGGCGCATCCACCGGAATTGCTACGCTATGCGTCGTGCCGCCGGGTGCCACAATCACATCGCTGGTCGCAACCAGTGCGGTCCCTGCGGTCACCACGCCGTAACGTTGCGCCAACGCCACCGCACTAGCGTTCAGAGGATCCATCGTTTGCAACTGCCCGCGCGCCCACTGCCGAGCTAGTTGCCCATGCTTTGAAAGCGCACCGGCGCTAGCACGATTGCTGGCTCGACGGTTCAAGGCAACATCGAAGCCCGCTACTTGAATCGTCGCTGTCGAAGCGTTGCCGAGGCGACCGGTTATCAACATCGCTTGGCCGACGCCAAGGCGTGGCAACGTTGCGGGCACTTGCTGAGTTACCGCCAGGGTGCCCCAATTCACCGTTGGTCGCTGCGCAACGGCATTACAATCGAAGGCAAATGCCCGCGCCACATCGGTCGCATCTTCGCTAGCGGCTAGGCTTCGTGCGGTACCTTGCGTACTCGCTGCTAGCTGCCGCATCAAGCCATGGGCCGGCGCGCTGCCTACAGCTACGGTATACAACGTCACACCGGCGCGCTGTGCGGCCGCCAGTATTTCACCGTCGTTGGCGTACAATCCATCACTAACTAGCAACGCTGCATTGGCGCCACTTGCACGCAGCGCCTGCAACGCTGCCACTACGTCAAAGCGAGCTTGCTCCTGTTGCAGCCACGCGTCATTCGCTTGCGCTGCATCCCCGGAGGCGGACCACCTAATCGGCGTGCGACCATCGACCCAGCTTATTTTGTCGACGGTAGTGCCCAGTGACAAGAGTGCTGCCCGGATAAAAATTCGCGCGAGAGCCATGCGCGCACCTTGCATGCGCAGTGACCGGTCAACGATAATCGCCAGCTTCAGTGGCACCACCGACGCTGGGGTTGAACGTGCAACTGCAACCAGCGGCATCCCAGCACCTTCGACCATCACCGCGGCGTAGCCACCGTCGACATCTTGTTCAACCCAACCGCGCGGTGCGTTGGCTTGCGACCATCGCAACACCACATCGCGATTCGATTGTGGTTCGACGATGCGGACCTGCCGCCGATCCGCAGCCGTGACCAGATCATGCGATGGACTGCGTAGATTCTGAACATCGTCGCCAAAGGTGACGGTGATGCTGGTTGCAATGCCAGCACCGGGCGCCGCCAACGGCGTGAGTCGCGAAGCATCTGGCGCGCGGTTGGTGTCAGGCACGCGGCCAGTGCCTGTTGTTGGCCGACCGGTGGCGGTACCTGGCGTCTGTTTGGGCGCCACAACCAACGGTAACAATAACTGCCAACCGTCGAGGCCGCGCTGCGCCACGCTATCCCAGGCCACTACAACTTCGACGATGGCACCTGGCGCAATTGCGGTAACCGCCATCGTAAAAACGTCGGCACGTTCTTGTTCAAGCAGGCTAGCCGCAGTCCCTGCTGCCACCGCCCGTTCATAGCTGGCGCGGGCTTGGGCACGGCGTTGCAACTCGGCTTTGACGACCAGCCCATCGACCTGCAATTGCGCGCCAGTCACGATCGCGTCGACCGGCAATGGAAAAATGTACACCGCTTCGATCGGAGTTGAGAGGTCGTTGCGAAACCGTTGCGTGACCGTGGTTTCAACCATCAGCCCTAGCACGCGAACCTCGACGGTGGAGCTGACCATCGACACTGGACGTTGCGCTACATACAGCCCACCACGTTGATTTGGCAACTCCGAGGCATGGGTCGCAGGTGGGCGAACCAGCAACGCAAAAGCTAACGTCCAAAAGACCAGCCAGCCGCGCACGGTTCCGTCATTGAGCTTGTGGGGCGTTGGCATCGAATGTGAGTAGTACGCACAACCTGCGCAAAAGATCTACCGTTGCGCGACGCTGCGCCGCTGCCGGCCTTCGAGCAGGCCATAACTTTTGGCGCGTTCGGCAAATGTCGACTTGGGCATACCGAGTTCTTTAGCGGCTTTACGAATCGACCCCTTTAGCACCAGGGCCCGGCCCATCGCTTGACGCAACAACTCTTCGTACGGCGCCAAGGTCGCGCCTTCGCCTGCGGTCGAAGCTTGCGGTGCAGCGGCCACGAACAAGGCCCCGGGAAAGAAGTCTTCAATCTCAAGCACGGCACCGCCCAACGCAACGGCGCGCGCCACCGCGTGGCGCAGTTCTCGTACGTTGCCTGGCCATTCGTAGTGGTTCAACGCGTGCAAGGCCGCAGGCGAAGGCAACTTTGCGTCGCCATCTTGAGCATGTTCTTCGAGGGCCGCGAGCGCTAACAATTCGACATCACCCGGGCGTTGCCGCAGCGGTGGTAGGTCGACGACCACCGTAGCGATCCGATGGTATAAATCCAAGCGCAACATCGCGCCTTCGGAGCCCAACCCCTGCTTGCGATGGGTCGCAGCGATGATGCGTACATCAACCGGCACTTCTCGCGCTGAACCAACCGGCCGGACCCGCCGAGTCTCCAGCACACGCAGCAAGTGCGCTTGTTGATCAAGTGGGAGTT
>JAYWHS010001069.1:0-7360 GCA_043777635.1 Kofleriaceae bacterium
AACCTGGTGTGCGAGAACGGGGTGTCAGCCGAACGCGCGTGCCCGGATCTCGCATGTCGACGCTCATAGCCGAACGCGAAACCTGGTGTCAGCCGAACGCGCAGGGCGGCCGAACGCGTGGGGCGGATCGCGCACGGCTGATCGCTCAGACTTGGATGGTAAAACTTCGGCTTCTCTCAGGGCTTGCGCCGGGTAATGATCGCACGCGTTTTGTCGAGAAATTCGTAGGTGTGGCGCTCCGTCGAGCCATCGAGGACGACAGTCTGCGTACCTTCCATGCCGAGCACGACACCCCCGGACCGGACTCGGGCTATTCCCATGTCGAGCCATTCGGAGATATCCCAGGTCGCCCGTGAAATTGCGACGTCGTATTCAGCGCCTTTGTGTTCTTCAAGTCGCAAAGGTAAAGCATCGTAGTTGGGAAGTTTGAGCTCGCGTGCGCAGGTACGAAGAAACGCCTGCTTTTTGTGCACCGGCTCAAGTGACAACACGGTAGTCTCTGGCCGAGCGATCGCGAGCACAACACCAGGCAGGCCACCGCCAGCCCCGACATCTAGAATTTTTTGAGCGTTGGCAGGCACATGGGCCACCAAATAGAAACAATCGGCGACATGTTCCGCGACTGCGGCTTGGTCGCGGGCTGAAGACAGATTAATGGCTTTGTTCCATTTCAAAAACAGCTCGATATAGCTGTCCATCTTCTCAGAAAAATTCCCATAGACGCTATTGTGGGAATTAGATGAATTCGCTTCATGCCAAAATTTCTTTAATGAAATCATTATTTTATGTCAACAATCAAAGAGCTAGCATGGGCCAAAACCAGGATTCGCTCTGAATGTAAACAGTCTTCCACCTTGCTGCATGGTTTAGCAAATGTTGTGGCCACCACTTCGGTAGAAAGGCTAGAAACCAGCTCAATCGTGACGCCGGCTGCCAGCCGAGGAGCAATGCCAGTTTGGTAGATTGCACGATTGATTACGTCAATTGGTCCAGTGCCGTCTGGGCATTCGGCTACCAAAAGTAGTCGGCCATTTGCTTCAACAAGGTGGGCAACTGCAGCCGCAATTTTGCAGGCTTGGTACAGCGACCCGGTGATCGGCAACACGTCGGATGCGATCACTAACGGCGCTGGGCGATCAATCACAACTGTACACCAGGTACGGCAGCGGTCTGCACCGGCTCGAAATGCTTGCCACAAATCACCCGCGACAAAATCGTGTATTCGATGGTCAGCTGCTGTGACGCCGTTGAGTAAAAATGTCGGTGTTGGCAAACGGCGAACGGCCTCCTCTAGATCCATACGACACGGATTATCGTCGACGATGCCGGCACGCGCACGCGGATGCAGTTTCAACAGATGGTTTTGCCGGATGTCGGGATTACTGCCTAAGCCAGGGAAAATGGCTTTTACCCCCGCGCCAAAACCAGCGAAGTAGTGCGGGCGAATCATGCCGGTAGCGATAACCAAATCGGTATCCACCACGCAGCGGTGCAAGCGTACATTTGTGCCTGCTGCAGTGTGCCCTAGGTCGACCAAATCGCTGTCTTGGTGGCCGTCGTGATTCACCACCGTAGCGATGCGTTGGCCGGCTAACCATTGGCCTAGGCCCAGTTCGCCGAGGGCGGTGGGGCCATGCGTGCCGGTCGCAATCGCCAGCGTAATCGCCGTGTCGGTCGGCAAACGCTGTACCAATGCATCGAGCATGGCGGCCCGTGGCTCGGTCCGAGTCGCGTCGCTAACTACGATTGTGACCCGTTTCGCGCCCACGGCGGCTCGTTCCAGCGACATGCTGCCGACCAAGTTTGGTGCGGCAAGTGCTTTATGGACCAAGGTTTCAATTGTGGCAGGTGCCGGCAAATCCGGTGCTTTCACAAACGTGGTTCGCTGCCGGGTCTCCGCGTCGAGCATGACGTGGAGCGGTTGACGACCGTATGGCAGATACACATGGCTACTGTATCGCAACCGGGGTGGGTTCGCTGGTTGCGCTAAACTCGTTTACTTTACGGACAGATAAGTGACCTGGCGCTCTAGTTCGGCTACCATTTTTCCGGTCCCTGGTGTCGAAGCAAACTCTACTATTAGTCGATGGCGATACACGCAGTTTGCGGGTACTCGAGGTGTCGCTGCGTAAAGCGGGTTTTTCGGTCACCACCGCCGAAAATGTTCGCGATGCGATCGAAAAACTGCTGATTCGTGCGCCCGAGTTAATCATCTCCGAAATTCGCTTTGACGATGGTGACGGTTTTGATTTGCGTCGAAAAGTCCGTGCCAATGAAGAATGGCAAGACATTCCGTTTGTATTTCTCACCTCAGAAACCGCAATTGAGTACAAGATTAAAGGCTTAGAGTTAGGAGTTGATGACTACCTAACCAAGCCGATCTACATCAAAGAAATCGTTGCACGCATTGGCATCTTGCTGCAGAAAAAGCAGCGCTCGCGCATCGAAGAACGTAAAGATGTGCGGACCAGGTTTGTTGGTCGCCTCGCCGATATGCCGGTCGTTGATGTCATTCAAACCATCGAAGTGTCCCGCAAATCAGGGGTCATTCAATTTGTCGGTGAACGTGATCAGCAGGCCGCGATTTATTTTCGCGACGGTAAAGTTATCGATGCCGAAGCCGGTGCCTTACAAGGCGAAGATGCTGTCTATCGTTTGTTGACATGGAGTGATGGCGACTTTGAAGTGATGTTTCGAACCGTACGCCGGCGCGAAGTAGTAACGGTTAGTTCGCAAGGGCTGCTGATGGAAGGCATGCGTCGCCTTGATGAGTGGACATTGCTGTTGGAGCAGTTGCCGTCGCTGCGCGCTAAGTTTGAAGTGGATACCGATGAGTTGATTGCACGTTTGGGTGACATCCCCGACAGCAACAATCGGATCTTGCGACTTATCGACGGTAAACGGTCGCTACTTGAGATTATTGATGCTTGTGACATCGGTGATCTTGAATGTCTGCAAGTCATTGCACGTTTGTATTTTGAAGGGCTCTTGGTCGACGTAAGTGCTGGTGATGATGTCGTCGCGCCTAAACGTAGTGGCCGCATCCGGGCTGTTAGTGGACCGATTGAAGATTACGCCCGGCCATCATCGTCGGGGCAAATGGATGCGCAAGTGTTGCCGCCGGGAGCGGTGGTCGCCAGCGAATCAACTGAGCAGACGCTAGGATCATTCGGGACGCAGCCGACGCCGTTCGAGGCGCAGGCAACCACGCTCGAGTTTGGCGTACAGCCGACGCCGTTTTCCGTGCAGGCGACGCCAGCGCCGTTCGAGCACCAAACCACACCGATCATGACCGGTGGGCAACATGAACAGGCCGTGATGCTGGCCAAGATCTCAGGGGCGTTAGGGTCGGTTGTGTCGGCCGCCACAGAATCGGCGCCCGCTTTGAATGTTGACCCGCTCGCCGCAACGCCCGGCCCGCTGCTTGGTGGGATTCGCAATTCAAGTCTGAGGCTCATTGATGAAGCCGTGGCCGCTGCAGAGGCAATCGATCCAGGCTTCGCCATCGATGACGCAGATGCGCAGCAATGGTGGTCGACCCAGCCACCACTATCGACGGCCGGTCTTGAATCGGCGAATATCAGCATGGTGACACCGTTGCCCGCAGCTGCGGTGCCTAGTGCCCCCGTCGTCGGTGACACTTCATTAGGGCGTCTCGCTTTGGTGAAGGCAGTACCAGGCGTCGCAAAGACGCTGCCGCATGCATTACTACGTGAGCCTGCACCGGTGGCGGGACGCGCGCCCGATGCTGAATTGCCTGACGCGGTGCCAGCCGAAGTTGTGGATAGTCGGGAAGACGTTACCGCGCCGCAACTGGCGGTGAATGGGGTGCTCGCGCCGGTAAGCCAAACTAGCCGAACTGACAGTTCGGCGATGCGGATGATCTCTTCGCTCGGTAAAGAGACCGCTCAAGTTGCCGGTGAAGTAACCAAATCGGCGGCGGTCGGTGCTACCGAAAAAGATGCAACGGCACGGCAGATGGTTACCATTTTGCCGCGCCGGATCACCCGTGAAATTCCTGAATCCGCAGTCGCGGAACTCAACCAGACCGCTGATGCGGCGAAGCAAACTGCGGCAGCAATTGAAGTGCCGCGCCCGGTCGTTGAGCTGCCGGTGGTGGCTAGAACCATGAATCTACCGGGCGGTACCACGCGCAAACGTGGCAATGGGCCATTAACCGCTGGGTTAGTTGGGTTGGCGGCGATCTTGTTTGCCGGTGTGGCGTACCTGAAATGTCGAACGCCGAGCCATCCTCCCAAGCCAAGAATTCAGCTCGGATCGAATGGTGACAAACTCGCGGCGGTAATCGGTGCGCAGCCAGATGCACCGCTCGCGCCACTGCTAATCGATGCGGCTGCGGTTGTGGTCGCCGTGGTTGACGCACCGCGCGTGCCACCGCAAGTCGATGCGGCGCCGTCAAAAAAATATCGTGATTTGTTGGCCAAGGCCAAAGCGGCGCTCGACGAAGGTGACGCCGAAGGTGCACTACGACTTGCGGTTGAGTCAATTCAAGATAAAGCGACGGCCAAAGGCTACATCGTCAAAGCGGATGCGTTGCGTCGCTTGGCTCGCACCGACGAAGCCTTAACCGCGATCACCAATGCGTTACGCATGGCCGATGACTTCGCACCGGCATGGGAAATGAAGGGCCGGATTTTGTGGGGTGCCAAGCGCACTGGCGAGGCCAAGGCAGCATTTGAGCGCTTTTTACAAATCGAGCCAAATGGCGAACGCGCCGACGGTATTCGCGCGTTGTTGGGCAAGTAACCCACCATGTTGGTTTTGGGCATCGAGAGTTCTTGTGATGAAACCGCCGCCGCAGTCGTGCGAGATGGTCGGCAGGTGTTGTCCGACGTAGTGGCTTCGCAAAATGACGTGCATGCACGCTACGGCGGCGTGGTGCCCGAATTAGCCAGTCGCGCGCATATTTTGCACATTGTGCCGGTGATTGAGCAGGCGTTGGCCGATGCTAATGTCCGGATTTCGGACATTGATGGTATCGCGGTGACCAATTCACCAGGGCTCGTCGGTGCCTTGTTAGTCGGTTTGCAAACCGCCAAAGCGCTGGCTTGGGTATCGGGCAAACCGTTGGTTGATGTGCATCATTTGCAGGGTCACCTTTCAGCGGTTTTCCTCGAAGATGAAGCACCGACTATGCCGCATCTAGCGTTGATTGTATCCGGCGGGCACACCTCATTGGTGATGGTTCGTGATCATGGCGACGTCGAAGAAATTGGTGCCACGCGCGATGACGCCGCTGGCGAGGCATTTGATAAAGGCGCAAAACTACTGGGTTTGGGTTACCCGGGGGGCGCGGTGATCGATCGGTTGGCCAGGCGCGGCGATCCTACCGCGGTGGCGCTACCAAAATCGATGGTGTCGCGACAGACCTGGGATTTTTCTTTTAGTGGCCTGAAAACCGCATTGTTGCACCACACCCGCAAACACGGCGTGCCTGAAGATATCGAGAGCCAACAAATGGCGGATGTTTGTGCCAGCTATCAAGCGGCAATCGTCGAAGTGTTGGTGCGCAAGACGCGTACGTTAGCGCGCTATAACCGGATAGAACATGTGCAGGTTTGCGGCGGTGTTGCAGCCAATTCGGGTTTGCGTGCCGCGATGCAAGCGGCTGGTGTCGAAGATGGCTTTCGAGTTTTCATACCACCGATACATCGTTGCACTGACAACGCCGCCATGATTGCAGCCGCTGGTTATTTTAGGCTGGCGGCTGGTCACCGCGCTGGACTGGATTTGAATGCTCAACCTAATGCGCCATTGCCAAGGAAACAGTCATGAGTAGTAGCCTCGGCGGTGAACCGTTTGTTGACGCCCGCGTTTTGCTGGCCAAATACGGACTTACCGCTAAAAAATCCTTCGGCCAAAATTTCTTAATCAACGATCGGGCATTTCGCGCGATTGTGGATGCTGCGGTAACTGCCGACGATGATTGGGTGGTGGAAATTGGCGCTGGCTTGGGTACGTTGACAGCCCGCCTGGCGGAACGCGTAGTGGAAGGCAAAGTCATTGCGCTAGAGCGCGATCCGGATATGGTGCGTGTGCTGCAAGCTGAGCTTGGTAATGTGGAAAATGTTCACATCGAAGCAGTTGATGCGTTGAAGTACGATCTCAAAATGGCTGCGCGTTGGCGCGGCGATAAGATCAACGTCGCTGGCAATTTGCCGTATCACATTGCGGCACCGTTGTTGTTTCGCATCATTGAAGCGCGCGCTGATGTTAAGCGCGCCGTGGTGATGATTCAAAAGGAGATGGCGGATCGGATTGTGGCGCAACCCGGCGGTAAAACCTATGGTGCAATGGGCGTGATGATTCGAACGTATATGGACACAGCAACGGTGGCTAAGGTTGGGCCAGGGTCGTTCGTGCCGCCGCCTAAGATTGACTCGACGGTGTTGCGACTCACGCCGTTGCCAAACGCAGGCACGCGAGCGCCGATCAACGATGAGCAACATTATTCCGTGGTGGTGCACGCTGGGTTTGGCCAGCGGCGGAAAACTCTGCGCAATGCGATACGCGCGATGTTTGATGATACCGCCGTCGACAAAGCGCTAGCGACAACCGGTATCGATGGTGTGCGCCGCGCTGAAACGTTAACGATCGCGGAGTTTGCAGCGTTCGCCAACGCGTTGCCGCCGCAAAGTCGGCGTGTAGGAACGGAGCTGGCGCAAGCTGAAACCGAGCTCAACGATGATGGCCAAGATGCCGACGCAGCCAGTCAGGTTGCCGACGACACTGGACCCGCAGATGCCTGAGTTGCCTGAAGTTGAAACGGTGCGTCGAACGCTAGCACCGGTGGTTGGTGCCACACTTGAAACGGTGTGGTCGAGCGGGAAAAAATTGCGCCTTGGTCAGGCCGTGCCGATGCCCGCGTTGCGACAACTGCTGGGTGCGCGCATCGACGGGCTGCGGCGGTTAGGCAAATATTTGTTGGTCGATGTGCAGGACCGCTCCTCGCTGTTGGTCCACTTAGGCATGAGCGGCCGTTTTCGAGTACACGCTGCCGCTGATGATCATGCGCCGCACACTCATGTGATTTTTGGCCTCAGCGGTAAACGTGAACTGCGCTACTCTGACCCTCGGCGATTTGGTCAAATCGATACCGTGACCCGTGGCGCTGAACGTAGTCACCGAGCGCTGGCCGAACTCGGGCCCGACCCGATCGTGGAGCCTGAGCTGGTATCGGGTGAGCATTTATTCGCTGCGTCACGCGGTAAACAAACCACGCTCAAAGCATTTGTGCTCGACCAACATATCGTCGCTGGGGTCGGTAACATTTATGCGTCCGAGGCTTTGTGGCGCATTGGGGTTCGGCCAACGGTACGGGCCCATCGGTTGTCGGCGC
>JAYWHS010001070.1:0-7353 GCA_043777635.1 Kofleriaceae bacterium
CGTCGACGATTTTCGCGTCGAGCATCATGTGGCGCGACATCTCGGTTGGCATAATGGCAAAGCCTTCAACATTGACGGTCGCGTGAGGTAGAAAAGGCACGGCTTTGTTACTTGCTTGGCTTTTTTCACCGACTGGATATTCGCCGCGGACAAAAGCGAGCCAGGTGCGACGATTATCGGTGGCGGGGAAAGCGGCGAGTTCAGCCGGCAGGGATTGTGTTGTCGCGGCGTTTGCAGCGTCGATCGTCGCCGGGCCATCGGGGCGTGGCAGTGAGGCATCGAAGACAACCTGGCCGATTTTCGGTGCATCAACAATCGCCGTAGCAGTTTTGCGTGGCCACAAAACAAAACCGGCGGTGGCACCTACAGCGACAATGCCGACGCCCACGACCAAAGGCATGCGCCGTTTTGCTAATCCTGGCGGCCGAGCTGGTCCGAGGCCCGCCGCAGCATGTGGTTGTTGTACCGGTATAGTCGGCTCGACCGGAGCTGGCACCGCGCGCGCTACCGAGGCTGGCGTCGGTACGTGCGGCGTGACGGTTGGTGCAGTGCCCGCAGCATCAGCGTCGAGCGTCGCCGAAATACCGAACGCAGCGTTGGCCTTCGTGGCTACAAATGCCGGCACAAACGCTGGTACCTGCATGCTGCTGGTGGTGACCAGGCCGATTTGTCGCAAGCGTTCTCGCATTGCATCGGCATCGGCTGGGCGTTGGGTCGGGTTGCTTAGCAGGCATGCGTCGATCAAATCATACAGCGGGGAGGGCAAGCCGGGGCGAGCCTGGGGCAGTGGCGTGAAGCGCCGATCGACGATCTTCATCAACACTTCGTTCATCGTGTCACCGGCAAAAGGCGAAATGCCGGTAAGCATTTCATAGCCGATGACACCCATCGCGTAGATGTCGGTCCAGGTGCCGATACTGCCGCGGTCGCCGCCAACTTGTTCAGGTGCCATGTAGCCAGGCGTGCCCATGATGGCACCCGAATGAGTGAGGTCAGAATCGCGACTCTTGACGCGGGCAATGCCAAAATCGAGGAGTTTAGGTACCTCGCCGTCATCGTTGGTTGCGATGAAAATATTTTCAGGCTTTAGATCGCGATGAACGATCCCGGCTCGGTGGGCAGCCGAAAGCCCGCGCAGTGCACCATCTAAAATCATGGCGAATCGTGGCAGTGGAATCGCATGTTCGCCGGTTGCAATTTCAGTGCGCAGCCCATGGCCCTGTAAAAACTCCATGACCAGGTACATCGCGCCATCAGCTTCGCTGCCAAAATCATAAATGCTTGCGACGTGGGCCGTGCGCAAGGCGCCAACGGCGGCGGCTTCGCGGACAAATCGAGCGCGTGCAGCGTCGGAGTTTTCCAGCGCTGCGTTCATAACCTTGATCGCAACGTTGGCTTTGGTGTCGGGGTTAATGGCGCGATACACGGCACCCATGCCACCGACGCCCAACAGGCCTTCTACTCGATATTTGCCAATGGTTTGACTGCGCAACAAGACCGCTTCGTCTTTGGGGCAACGCTTCCAATCACTTGGGTAATCGGCACGACAAACTGGGCAAAACACCTGCCTAGTATCGCGTGACGGCGATGTAGGTACCAAGGCAATTGGCACATTTTGCCGGCAAACCGTTGCCACCCCTTCCGTTGTCCAAGCTGCATGAGTACCATCGCCACCATGTCGGCCGCTGTGCATCGCATGCTTGCCAACCGGCTGCCGGCGCAATGGGTGGTGTGCGCGGTGGCGCTCGCTGGCATGTTGCACGCAGTGAGCGCGCAAGCTGATGTTGTTGCGCCGACTGCACCGACGGCGACTCCACCAATGGCAACCACTGCGCGCGGCGACGAGCGAGCCGCCCACGTTCAAGCATGCCGCGAACAACAACCCACCTGTGATTGGCTCGATACGCTTAGCCCATTGGAGCGTGCCTCGGTCAAGCGCGCACTGGCGGCACGGCATCTCGAAGTCGATAACACGCCATGGGATAAAGTTATCGACGACGTCGATGTTTTTGTCGAGCCGGTGTTTGTCGAAGGTGGTCGCTATGTGCGGCTGCTCAATACCTTTCATGTTGAAAGTAAAGAGCCGGTGGTGGCGCGTGAAATGCTCATCGACCCGGGCGAAAAATGGGATCAGTTGCGCATTGAAGAAAGTGCGCGGCGGTTGCGCGATCCGCTGTTTTCGTCGGTCGCAGTGGTGATTCCGATCAAGCGCAGCGAAGTTGGTCACGTTGGTGTGTTGGTAGTTACCCGCGACATTTGGAGCTTTCGCTTCAATACGCTGTACCGCGTGCAAAATAATCAGCTGACCAATCTGTCATTCTCATTGTCCGAGCAAAACTTTTTGGGCCGACGCAAAATTGTCGCATTTGATTTCAACATGACCCAAGATCAAGTGGCGATCGGTCCGCAATATATCGACCGCAATGTGTTAGGGAAACGCCTGCGGCTCAATGCCACCGTGAATTCTATTTTTGCGCGCAGCCCGCTGCTTAATTCATTGGCGTTTCGGTCGGAAGGCACACAGAGCCAAGTTGATCTAAGTCGGCCGCTTTGGTCCTTGGCCTCGAAGTGGGGCTATGGCATCGCCGTGTCGCATCGCAATTCCATCGAGCGTTTGTACAAAGGCACATCGCTACGCACCTTCGATGCGCCGAGCACGCCCGACGACGATTTGCTGCCGTGGGCGTATCGTCAGCGCCGCTTCAATTCGACCTTGTCGTTGCAGCGCCAGCTTGGGACAACGGTGAAACACCGTTTCACAACCGGTCACTCCATTGAGTCGCAACGGCCACGCGTGCTTACCGATTTCGTCGGCGACGCAGCGCAGTTAGCCGATTTCCAGACCGGCGTGCTGCCACGTTCGGAACTAAACTCGGTGTTGTTTGCGACCTATAATGTGTTCACGCCGAAGTACCGCACGTTGCACAATGTCGACACGTATGACCTATCCGAAGATTTGCAATTTGGGCCAAATCTCACTGTAGCAGTTGGCGTTGCGCCAACGTTGCTGGGCTCAAGTGCGACGTTCGTGCGCGGAAAAATCGACGCCAGTTGGACCGTGCCGTGGTGCCATGACGGTTACGTGGAAATGGATGTGGGCGCGTTTACCCGTCGCCAAGGCGGCGATAACATCGACAACACCGCCGACGCCACGCTGCGACTGGTCGGGCCATCGATCAGCGTCGGTCGAATTGTGGCGCGCCTGCGTTTAGCCACTCGCTGGAACGATACCCAAAACCGCTTTTATACCGTGGGCTCGGAAAGTGGCTTGCGCGGTTTTCGCGTGAGTGAATTCAACGGCCAGCGCTTGATGTCGCTTCAGGTCGAAGCGCGCTCGAAGCCGTTGCGGTACTCGGCGTTTCGCGCCGGCGGCGTGTTGTTCTACGAACTCGGTGGCTCGGCCGATGCATTAGCCAACATGCCGTTGCATCAGGACGCCGGTGTTGGCTTGCGTTTTTTAACACCTCAAACCTCACGCGAATTGGTGCGCTTTGATTTTGCTTTCCCGTTTGATGGCGTGAATCGTGGCCGACCGCAATTCATCGCTGGTTTCGGTTCCGACTTCTAAGTGCACAGCGACCGGCCACTCGCAGCCAGGCGCGTGCAGTGCTTGTACGCAGCTCCTCCGTCGGTGCAGCGTTCGCAAATGCAGGTGTTAGCGTAGCTGGCGGCGTTGCAACGGATGGCCGGCGCTGCCACTGCCACTGCCCGTACCGTTGGCTGGGCTGTTACTCGTGGTTTCGCTTTCGACTGGAGGCACAGTTGCGGCACGGCCCACGGTGATGCGCAGCTCGACGCCAAATTCATCGCGAAACATATCGGCCTTGCGGGTCAACTGCGCATCGTCCCGCGTTGGGCCGTCGCGAACAATTAAGTCAAGCACGACTACATCGCCCATCCGCGTTGCCACAATATCCGACACGCGCCGGCGATGTTCACTGTCGATCCCATCGGCAACCCGCAGCAATGCGGCCAGCCGCCGCGTTGTGGTGCGTTGATCTTTCGTGAGTGGTGATTCGTTGATCAACTTGCGACAATCGGCTGCGCTTTTACGATGACAGCGCACCGCCAGTGCGACGATTTCGCGCTCGACATCACCCAAGCCGGGCAGGCGGCCCCAGCGAATCATGTACTCGCTGTGTTTGTGATGGCCGCGTGGGCTTACCACTTCGCCGATGTCATGTAACAGCGCGGCCACTTCAAGCAGTACGCAGTATTCGGGGCCAAGCTGGTGGATGTCGCGCAGTTGTTCAAACAGTTGGCGCGCCAGGCGCCGCACTTGATCGCCGTGGGTGGTGTCATGATCGACGCGATTAGCAAACGCACGCGCGGCAGTTAGCAGCGCTTTGTCGGTGGCGTTGTCGGTCTTGGCTTTGGCTTCGCGGACGGTTTCCGCAAGCTCGATCAGCACAGCTTCGCGAACGCCGACACCAGGCGCGAGAAATCGCGAAATGCCCAGTTGTCGTCCAACTGTTGCAAAGACCAATGCTGCAACCGCGAGCACTTCAGCTCGGTCACGCCGCACGTTAAACAGCGCCATGCGTTGTTCGATGCCAGCCTCGGTAATGCTAGGTAGCGCGCGCTCTAGTGCGGCAAGGTCGAAGCCCGGCGTGGTGGTAAAGCTGCCCGAGGCACTCGATGTCAAGGTATCGCCAAAAATCTTAGCGAGGGCATCGGCGTTGCCCCCAGTTACCGCTGCAACGCCGACTTCCGATTGGCGGCCAATGGTTTGCATTAACGTCGCGGCGTAACGCCGGACCATGCCGGCTTCGGCATCGTTCATCTCACCGGTAATGCCAAAGCTTTCGATCAGCCGCACGGTGCCAATAGGTAACGAATGGCCTCGCCACGCTGAGCCTTGGCGAACGTTGATCTCAAGGCTACCACCGCCTAAATCAAGAATGCACTTGGGTTGTGGCTTGCCTAAAAATGCAGTCGTAACTGCTTTGCGCACTAAGCGAGCTTCTTCGGCGCCGTCGATGACTTCGAGTTCGATGCCAGCTTCGTGATACAGCCGGTGCAGCAAAACGTCGCGGTTACTAGCATCGCGCACTGCGCTGGTCGCAACCGCGCGATACGAAGCAACGCCGAAATGATCAAAGCGTTCGCGAAAGTGCCGGAATGCCGCCACCGCTTCGTCGATTGTTGCGGGATCAAGTTCACCACGGGTAAACGCGCCACGGCCGAGCCGTACCGCCACGCGCTCCGCTTCTACTCGATCGAGCGTGTCACCGTCTTGCCGAGCAATGACGACTCGAATCGCGTTAGAACCGGCGTCAATCGCGCCCAGCATCGTGGTCACGGCGCGAAGCTAACACGTTCTGTGGGCGATCTCGGCTGCTATCCCGTGTGCTTTACTACCGCACCACTATCAGGTCGCCGGGGCGAGGTAGGCCTAGTACCAATGCCAGTCACGTAACGGATTTTAGACAAAACCCACAGCAATCATCGTGTCTTACTCGGACCTCGACGGGCCTCGGACGACGGCCCCGCGCCCCAGTGTTCGCTCGGTTCGCTCGGTTCACTGCATTCATTGGCACGGAGCCTTACCGACGACGCATCAGGACCGTGGTCATCGCGGCGAGGCGGCCAGCTAAGGCCCGTGCCGCGCGATCCTCTACGCTATCGAAGCCGCAACAGCGTACCATGTCGAGTACTGCTTCAATTTCGAAAGCGGAAGCATGCGCGACGTCGAAGAACCGACGGCTGTGTGCCAACGAATGATGGCTGAAACGGCTAGGAGTTGGCGCATTGCGTGCGCATGGACGAAAACAGCTACGGCGCAGCGCGCAGCGCACATGTTGCGAGCGCGGTGGCCATCGAGGTCGATGGAGTGCCGCGTACGCTCAAGACGATCTGGGAAAGCGTAGGCGTTTCGATCACTTGAGCTTACGTGACAGGCATTACGACTAACTAGTACGTGTAGCGGAGATACAGCCGTGCGTCGATCGCGGTCGCCGAGTTGAACTGGGTAAACATCCAGCCGTCGCCGCCAACCCCAAGGGCGTAGTGACGATTCTCCAATTGATATTCGAGCCCGGCCCCGGCAAAAAACGCAACCGAATTGCGCTGACCAGGATCAATGAAGCCAACCCGTTCAAGCAAATTAGTTGATACCCGCGCGGCACCCAGGCCCCCGTTGAGATACAGCGACACCGGGCCAATTTGCCCGCCGAGGCGGGCGAGGGCACCGCCACGGTAAAGCTGTTGATACTCATTCTCCGGCGGTGCCGGCAGCGTCGATTGCTGGGTGGCCAGGCTGGCGACAGCGCCAATGGAGAACCACGAAAACAAATCGTACCCAATCCGCAAGGTCAACGTTGGGCCGATTGCTAATGTCGACGTGGGCTTGAGCAGTCCTACGCCGCCGAGCCCAGCTTCGCTATAAAAACCATGAGCCTTGTTGCCAGCGCTGGCGGAACCAATTGATGTGGCGCACACGGCAAGCGCAGCGATGCTAGTTCGACGTGGAGCAAAAAACATAACTACATTCCAGCCGGCGTGTACAGCACAGGCGCAAACACGGTGAGTTGATCCATCGGCGCGCCAAGTAGCATCTTGTGCAATACGCCGCGATCATCTTGCAGCCGAACAATATATGTAAGCGTCATCGGCACGCCGGAGTTCAGGCCAATATCGAGCCGAGTTATATGGCCCAAGGCGGTGCGTGGAATCGGGTCGCCCATAGGCACCGATACAGAATTGGGATCCATCGGGTCAGGAATCGACATCGGTTGAATCCCGGTGTCGTCTTCATTATTAACTAGAATCGCACGGAACGGGGTCACGTTGGCGCGGGTGATTTGTTCCAAATCGATAGCAGCTTCGAGAATTTCGTCGTCGCGGAACATCCCACTGATGGTGGCGTTCGCAGGGACGGTAACCGGAGTATTGCCAAGCAGTGACGGCGTTGGTGGCGCTTCGCGTTCCTCGGAAACAATGGTTGTCGGATCGAAGTAAAATCGGTCATTGCCACCGTTGAGCGTCACCTTCGCAGTAGCGGGCTTATCGGTTGGGTTGGTCAACGTCCATTCGACGGAAACCCGCAAATCGTCGAGTCGAACGTAAGGCACGTCGACACCAAGCTGGGCCGCCAGCGCGTCGCGGACGGTGCGGTCCGCGACCGTCTCTAGTTTGATTGGCAGTAAGGTAGTGCTCGTTGCCGCAACCGGTTCCATCGTCATCGGATCAATCACGCCGCCTTCAAGCGGAGCGGCCGGTTCCAAGTATTGCGGATCGGTTTGACATGCAGCCAGTGCAGCCAAAGAACCTACTAACGCGATGCGTGCAATGTTGGTCATGACTAGCCTCCCTGATTAAAGATGATTGGATATGTGACAATGGCACCGCCCT
>JAYWHS010001071.1:0-7352 GCA_043777635.1 Kofleriaceae bacterium
GCGCTGAGGTTGGCGACTTCATCGATCAACACGGTGGAAGCATTGGTGGTGAGCGAACCGTTGCCGAACGTCGGCGCAGCGGCCGCACCATTGCCAAAAAGCACGCGCAAATTGCGCTTTGGCGCAACACCCGAGGTGTCTTCGACCACCGTTGCGCCTGCAGCTTCGTTAAAATCGTAGCGCAGCACCAAGCCTAACCGCGTGCGGCGGGTGGCAGCATCAACCGGTCGAGCATCCATGCGTGCGTCGACGATCGGCCCATCATTGAGCTGGCCATCGATCCGACTGGCGTCGTTTCGAGTTGCGTCCGAACCGACCCCGTTGCTTGAAAAACTACACGCCGAGATCACAACCGTAACGGGTACCAGGGCCGTTGCCGCGCCACCGATGCGCCACCACCGACGCAGGTAGCGCATGTTAGTGGCGAACTCCGTCGCTGCCGACTTCCCACACCATGCCGGCGAGCATCAGTTTTTCGAGATTGCCGGGGCCTTGTTTGGCCCGAGCTTCGTCGATTTGCGCGATGGCCAGTTGGTTGTACGTGGCTTTGTCTTCGCGATGCAAAACCCCCATTGGCATTGGGAAATCTGGTTGCACCAACTGCGCGAGTAGGTGACCGTACACAGCCGAGCCCATCTCGTGATGAACCACCAGTTCAGTCAGTGGCGTTTGGCCCGCACCGTCGCCAACGTCGACGATTTCCGGTTCGAGCTTGGCATTCATTCGAATACCTTTGCTGCCGCCAGCAAACGTCAACGGTTGGCCGTCAACCAGGATGATCTGCCGCAGCGATGCATCATCTTTGACGCCGTCCCAGACACCATCGTTGAACACCGGGCAGTTTTGCAAAATCTCGATGAACACCGCGCCCTTGTGTTTATGCGCCTTTTCAAGAATTGCAGCGAAGCCTTTGGCATCGGTGTCAGTGCTGCGTGCCACAAACGTTGCGCCAGCGCCTAACGCAATCGAAATTGGATTGACCGGGTGATCGACCGAGCCGGTTGGCGTCGACGCTGCGCGGGTGCCAAGCGCCGAGGTTGGCGAGTACTGGCCTTTGGTCAAGCCATAGATCTGATTGTTGAACAACATGATTTTGAGATCCATGTTGCGACGCAGTGCATGCATCATGTGATTGCCGCCGATCGACAAACCATCGCCGTCGCCGGTGATCACCCACACGTCGAGTTCCGGGCGCGTCATCTTGAGGCCCGAAGCAATCGCCGGCGCGCGACCGTGAATCGTGTGAAACCCGTAGGTGTTCATGTAGTACGGAAACCGGCTAGAACAACCGATGCCCGAAATGAACACGGTTTTTTCGCGAGTGACGCCAAGGTTGGCCAGCGTGCGCTGCACCACCGCCAGAATCGCATAGTCGCCACAACCTGGGCACCAGCGGACATCTTGGTCAGTTTCGAAATCTTTTTTGGTTAGCTTAACGAGTTTTTCGCTCATGACTTTATTCCTCGATCGAACTACTACGCATGAATCGTGCGATCCGCAGTTGGCCCTTCGCCAAGCGGAATATTGCCACCGAGCAGTTTTTCAACAGCGCTGGTAACTTCAACAACCTTAAACGGCAGGCCTTGAATTTTATTGAGGCCGATTGCATCAACAAGATAGGTCGCACGCAACATGGTGCGTAGCTGGCCGCTGTTTAGTTCAGCCACAACCACATGTTTGAAGTTTTTGATCACTGCCGCGATGCTTGGCTCCAGCGGTGACATCCAGCGCATGTGCGCGTGACTAACTTTGCGGCCTGCATTGCGCAGCGTCATCACAGCCTGGCGCAACGAGCCGTACGTGCCGCCCCAGCCGATGATCAAAACATCACCCGAGGTTTCGCCAAACAGATCTAGCTCGCCCATTTCTTGTGCGACTCGCGCAACTTTCTCGGCGCGGACGTGGGTTTGTTTTTCGTGATTGGCTGGGTCGTAACTGATGTTGCCCGTGAGCGAATCTTTTTCGATACCACCAATGCGATGCTCCAAGCCTGGCGTGCCAGGGATTGGCCATTCGCGCGCCAGCGTTGATGGATCGCGTTGGTACAAGTTAAAACCGACCGGGTCGGTGCGGTGTTTGACATCAAAACGTGGCAACGCTGCAAGATTTGGCAGCGACCAAGGCTCCGAGCCGTTGGCGATGTAACCGTCCGACAGCAACATCACCGGCACCATGTAACGGACCGCAACGCGCATCGCTTCGATCGCAGCGTAGAAACAATCACCCGGCGATTTCGCAGCGATCACCGGCATCGGCGATTCACCGTTGCGGCCGTACACTGCTTGGTACAGATCCGATTGTTCAGTTTTGGTTGGCAAACCCGTCGATGGCCCGCCGCGCTGCACGTTGATGATCACCAACGGTAATTCCGTCATGATGCCTAGGCCCATCGCTTCGGTCTTGAGCGCAATGCCCGGGCCGCTGGAGGCCGTGACCGCGACGGCACCGCCGTACGCTGCGCCAAGCGCTGCGCCGATCGCAGCGATTTCGTCTTCGGCTTGGAACGTCATCGCGCCGAAGTTTTTGTATTTCGCCAACGCGTGTAAAATCGACGAGGCCGGGGTGATTGGATAGCCACTGAAATACAACGGCTTGCCCGCTAACTCAGCGCCAACTACCAAGCCCAACGCCAATGCTTCGTTGCCGGTGATGTTGCGGTACATGCCTGGCGCAAAATGCGCAGGTGGCACTTTGTACTGGGTTTGAAAAACTTCGGCGGTTTCGCCGTAGTGATAACCGGCTTTGAATACTTTGATATTGGCGTCGCCGAATTGCGGTTTTTTAGCGAACTGTTGGTTGATGCGTGGAATCTCGGTGGCCGGATCCCGGCCGTACATCCAAAATACCAAGCCCAAGGCAAAGAAGTTTTTCGACCGAGTTTTTTCTTTCACAGTCAAGTCCGTACCTTCGAGCGCAGTCATCGTGAGCTGCGAAATATCGACGGAGTGGACTTTGTATGTGGCCAACGACTCGTCTTCGAGCGGGTTGCTCTTATATCCAGCCTTTTTCAAGTTGGCTTCGGTAAACGCACCGCTGTTAACGATAAGCGTGCCGTTTTCGACCAATTCTTTGAGGTTGGTTTTGAGCCCCGCAGGGTTCATGGCCACCAACACGTCGGGCGCATCGCCAGGCGTATGAATTTCCGACGACGAAAAGTGCAATTGAAAGCCCGACACACCAAACAGCGAACCGGCTGGTGCACGGATTTCAGCGGGGAAGTCAGGGAAGGTTGAAATGTCATTGCCGGCCTCAGCGGCGGCTTTGGCAAACTCGGAGCCGGTGAGCTGCATGCCATCACCGGAGTCACCGACAAAACGGATTACAACGTGTTCAAGTTCTTTGGTCTGCGCCATAACTGCGGCGGACCTTACACGGTTGTCGGGATATGCCCAACCCTTTTCCGACGTCGATTGTAATGAGCCAAATCGTTGGCAAACGTCCAGAAGCACTACAGTTTTGGGTTAGCCAGTACTTGCACATGGCCGTTATCCGCTATGCCGAATTTTTGTACCGCCGTAGCAACGTTGCGCCGATCCGCCTGCCAGTGGCCAGCTCGGGCTTCCCAAACCACACATCCCGCCCGCAGCTCGGCGATGGCCAAGTTCGTTTCGCCAACGTAGGTGTAGCGTAGGCTTCGCGCTTGTCCTGGCCCAAGCCAAAACCGTTGCCGCGCCGGAGACTGAGCTGAACCGACGACAAATTCACGCGCGAACGTTGCTTCATTCACAATAGTAGCTTGCAAGCGCGGCGCTGAATCGGTCCACGCTGCGGCTTGGCTGATCCCCCACACGATGGCGATCAAACTCACGGCCGTGCCGTGCGAACGTAAAATGCCAGCCAATCCAGGTTGCTCGCCAAGGTAAAATCTCACGCACTGATCGTAACGCGACCAGCTCGCGGCGGCGAGCGAAAATTCGCTTTCGGCCAGCCTGACCGACTGGGCACGGCCGTGTGCCTGCGAATTTCGGCGAGTTACCTCGACTTGTACATCTTTTGCACATGAAGGCAACGCGGCTACGTTACCGTCGGTGTCAGAGGTATTTTTGCACAAATGCGCCGATCATTTCACGCAGCGAGATTCCTGCTTTACAGTGACTGTCATGTCGAAAAATAATTACCTTATGAAGTGTTTGAAGTCCAGTCCGCTCCTCGTAGTCGCCCTGGTTTCGGTTGGCGCAGCGTCGGTCGGCGCGTGTAGCAGCGATCCATTGGAAGCCGGCGCTGGCGACTCCATCGGTGACGGCACTGCTACGTTATTGGTCGAAGGTTCAGCCCGCGCTGAACCACTCACCGGCAACGCCGCGACGCCCGAACAGTACAAGACTGAATTCAATTTGCGGATTTCGCGCGCTGGCATCCCGCTGACTACCGGCACTATGGTGGTGACCAGCCTCGGCGGCAAAGTGACGCTGAATTACGACGGTGGCAACGGCCGCTGGACCGGCTCACAGCCTGGCTACTTTGAAGTGTATCAATTCGATATTATCGACGGTGCCGACAAAGTAACCAACGTTCGCGTCGACGGTCCGGACATTCATACCTTCACGGCCCCGACACTCGGCGCATCGGTGGTCGCCACCGCCCCAGTTCAGATCACGTGGGGCCGCGACGAACAATCCGACAGCGCGTACCTCGACACCAAAGAAGTGCAAAAACTACAAATCGCCGACTCTGGCACCTACCTGCTGCCGACCGGCTCGCTCAAGAGTAAAAAAGACGAAGCCGAAAACGAGTCCATCTCCATCACCCGCACCAACCAAGTCTTCCCCAAAGGTGGCGCCGCCGGCTCGACCTTTGAAGTCCGCGTCATCAACTCGATCGACGTGCTGGTCGCAGCGACTGGGATTTAGGCTGCTGAGGCTCCAGCGCAGACTACGAACCCTCGCCCATAAGTTGAGCGAGATAACTGAGGATCCGCAAATCCGCTTTCGACAGCTGCCGCGTGCGCTCGATTAAGCGTTTGTGCTCGCCGCTTAATTCAGCTCGGGCCAAAGGCTTTGGCTCGACGGTGCGGGCACCTGCCGTCGGGCTCACTTTAGGTGGCGCGGTGTCACCGATGGGATGCGGCAATAATTCTGCCAGCGTCACATCCAGCGCGTTGGCCAGCTTAATCAGCGACTCAAGTTTCGCCCCTTTGTGACCTGCTTCTAGCTTCGACACCAAGCTGATCGACAAGTGTGCGCGCTCTGCAAGCTGATCTTGCGACAGCCCGTGCTCAAAGCGGATCCTGCGAATTCGTCGGCCAACCTGCGCCCAAATACTGCTGCTCCGAGCCACAGACCTGGGCTTATAGCGAATGCGCAGTCTGCGTCATTCACGCATCGTGCATAACATTCACGTTACGTGCTATCTTGCGTGCCCTTGAGGATGCTCCGCCGTTCGAAAACAACCGTCGACCATCTAGTGACCGCATGCGCTTAGTTCGCAACCTTGGTAATGACCGAGTTGTAGATGCGGTGGCATCTGCACTCACGCCCAACGCCACCCTTGCGGTCGCTACGCCTGCGTTTGGCCTGTTTGCGTTCGCTGCACTCCAAGCCGAACTTCGCAGCGTAGCAAACAGCCAACTGATTGTGCCGGCCACCCAACCAGCCGGCGCGTTGTTGGGCTCAACGCATGACCGCAGTCGCCGCAATCGGTTGGATCAACATTGGTTAGCGGCGCAGTGCTCGCACATACTATCGAAATCATTCGATATTCGAGCCAGCCGAGGTGCCATCTCGCAAGCCATGTTGCTTATTGGCCAAACCGCAAAACCCCAGGTTCTCACTGGCTCATGCGCGTTTACAACCGAAGGATTTGGACTTGCACCAAGCACCGATCTTGGCTTGGTCCAGCTCCACGACGATCACGACACCTGCACAGCACTGCAACAGCATTTCACGTCGCTGTGGAATTCGCTGCCTGCATCCAACGCGGCCAAAGACTCGTTGTTGGCACAGCTAGCGCAAATTAGCCGCGCTCGCGCTCCATCCGAAATCTATGTCGCCATTCTGTATCAGCTGTTCAAAGACTTGGGCGTTGAACTTGATCAAGAACGCATCATCAACTCGGCCACCGGCATCCGTGAGACCGCGGTTTGGAAAAAACTCTACAAATTTCAGCGTGACGGGGTCATTGGCGCAATTGACAAACTTGAGCGTTACGGTGGCTGCATTATTGCCGACAGCGTCGGTCTAGGTAAAACCTTTGAAGCTCTCGCGGTAATCAAATATCACGAGCTGCGCAACAGCCGCGTTTTGGTTTTGGCACCGAAGAGGCTGCGTGACAACTGGACCGTCTATCGCACCAATGACCGACGCAATCCGCTGGCCGCCGATCGGTTCAGCTTCGACGTGCTCAATCACACCGATTTATCACGCGATACCGGCATGTCGGGTGACATCAACCTCGCCTCGCTCAACTGGGGCAACTACGATTTAGTTGTCATTGACGAATCGCACAACTTCCGCAACAAAAAGACGCCGCGCCAGGATCAAGAAACCCGCTACGACCGGTTGATGCGCCGCATCGTCAAAGAAGGCGTGCGGACGCGGGTGCTCATGCTGTCTGCCACGCCAGTCAACAATCGGCTCACTGATTTACGCAACCAAATTTCGTTTGCAACGGCTGGCAATGATGCAGCACTTGCTGACCACGGCATCACCAGTATTGATAACACCATGCGGTTGGCCTCGTCGCAGTTCCGTAAATGGCTAGCACTTGGTGACGAACTTCGACGGCCGGCCCAGCTCATGGAGATGCTGGGCTTTGACTACTTCAAGCTACTCGATCTCATAACGATTGCCAGGTCGCGTAAACACATCGAAAAATATTACGGCATCGCGGAGACGGGCCGTTTTCCTGAGCGGTTACGGCCGATCAACTTGTCGCCCGCCGTCGACCGGGTTGGTGAATTCCAATCCATCCGCGAAATCAATGATGAGATTCGCCGGCTCAACTTAGCTGCCTACGCACCGCTTCGCTACGTGCTGCCACATCGGCGCGCAGCCTACGACGCCAAATACAATACCCAAGTCAAAGGCGGCAATGTCTTCAAACAGACCGACCGCGAAGACAGTTTGGTGCATTTGTTGCGCGTTAATGCACTCAAACGCATGGAGAGCTCAGTCTCATCGTTTGCGTTGACGCTGCAACGCCAACTCGTTGATGTCATTGCCACCTTAGGCAAAATCGATGCTCATACGCCGGAGGTTGAGTGCCCAGAACTCGACGATATTGATATCGACGACCCAGCGACCGAGAGCTTGTTAGTGGGCCGTGGCGTCAAGGTGCTGCTCAATGACGTGGACCTTCTGCGCTGGCGGCAGGACCTCAGCGAAGACTCGCTCACATTTTGGTCAATAGTGGTC
>JAYWHS010001072.1:0-2204 GCA_043777635.1 Kofleriaceae bacterium
TGGCTTGAGCCGGTGCATCTTTGCCAGCGAAGGCCGGCAGCAACGAAGGGTGCGTGTTGATGATGCGATGCGGATATTGCTCGACCAGCCAAGGCGACAATATTCGCATAAAGCCAGCCAGCACGACGAGGTCAACGGCGTGGGCTTGGAGTTGGGCTGCAACTGCTCGGTCAAAGGCTTCACGCGACGCAAAGTTGCGATGTTCGATCACCACCGCGGGCACTTCGGCGCGTTGGGCCCGCGCTAGCGCAGGTGCGTTGGCGACGTTGCTGATGACCACCGCGATCGTCGCCGGCGCTAAGGCGTTGTTTGCCACAGCGTCGATCAACGCTTGCAGATTGGTGCCGTTGCCGGAAACTAAAACGCCAACTCGCATAAGTTCAGCTGGCCTCGCGGTCGAGTTGTGAGCGTCGTTGCATCTAGCGGTTGCTCCCAATCAACTGACAAGCTGTGCCGCCGGCGCGGGCCACGAGTTGGCCGATCGGGCGTGGTGCGTAGTCGACCAAGGCTGCCAGCGTTGCCGACACGTCGTCGGCCTCGACCACGATGATCATGCCGATGCCGCAATTGAACGTGCGGTGCATTTCGTCGTCGGTAACGCCAGCGCTACGGATGAGTGCGAAAATTCCAGGTTCGTCCCACGTTGCGAGATCAAGCTGCACCGCGAGCGCGTCATCGCGGAAAATGCGCGGCGGATTTTCAATGATACCGCCGCCGGTCATGTGGGCTGCGGCTTTCCACGGCACTGGGCCAAGGCTAGCGAATGCTTTGCTGTAAATGATGGTTGGGGCAAGCAGTGCATCGGCCACGCTGGCGCCGCCAAGCAGGGCCGGGCGATCGTCGAAGCTGAGGCCCAATACATCGAGAACAACCCGGCGAGCTAAGGAATGGCCATTGGAGTGCAGGCCAGCCGACGGCAAGCCGATGACCACATCGCCTGCGGCTAGATTGGCAAACGGTCTGATGTGCGATTTCTCGACGACGCCAACGCAAAAGCCAGCCAAATCGTAATCGCCGCCGTGATACAGCCCGGGCATTTCGGCGGTTTCGCCGCCGACCAAGGCGCAGCCAGCTAGCAAACAGCCATCGGCGATGCCGCGAATGACTTCACTGGCGACGTCGACATCGAGTGCGCCGGTGGCAAAATAATCGAGAAAAAATAGCGGTTCGGCGCCGGTAACCAAAACGTCATTGACACACATCGCCACCAGATCTTGGCCGATGGTGCCATGGCGGCCGGTGGCCAGTGCGGTTTTTAGTTTTGTGCCAACGCCGTCGGTGCCACTGACCAATATCGGCTCGCGATATTTGGTGGGCAGCGCGCATAGCGCAGCAAAGCCGCCGATGCCACCGAGTACTTCGGGCCGCATGGTTGCTTTGGCCATTGGCCCGATTCGAGACACCAATGCGTTGCCTGCGTCGATATCGACGCCGGATTCCTTATAGGTGAGCGCCATAGTCGGGTTGTAAACCGAATCGTGAGTGAAGGAAACAGCCGGCGAAAATAGATCTGTGCTGGCAAAAACAGCTACTATCATCGCGGTATGGCGGCCCGCACGCTTTTGATCGACGTTGTTGTCGTCGCGCACAATGCGGCTGCGACCTTGCCGGCGCTGTTGCGTAGCTTACCGCACAAGCTATTGCGCTCGGTCGTGGTCGTCGATCGTGGCTCGACCGATGAAACCGCGCAAATGGCCCGCGACGTTGGGGCCCTGGTACTGCGGGAACCCGAGGGTGGCTACGGCGCGGCCTGCATGCGAGCCCAAACTCATTTTGCACAATTGCCATCGGTTCCTGACGTGGTGGTTTTTGTGCCTGCGCAATGTGTGGCGGCGGCAGCGAGCGTGGGGGCCCTGGTTGCGCCTATTGTGGAACGTGGCGCGGAATTGGCCTTAGCCATTGAAGCTGCTGGGCCACGGCGAAACCTGCGCGCTATCGCAATGACCCGCCTGATTGGCACCGTGTACGGCGAGCGCATTGCGACGGTAAGCCCGGTGCGCGCCATTCGCTTTGCAGCTTGGGTGGCGCTGGGCATGAATGCACGGTCGGATAGTTATAATGTCGAAATGTTGGTGCGCAGCCTCAAACTCGGCTTGTCGATGGAGCAGGTTGCTATCGTCGGTGCTGGCCAGCCTGAAGAGTTAACCTCGCGATCATTTTTTCAAGTGCTGCGGCACGCGACGATCAGGTAGGGGACTTGCCCG
>JAYWHS010001073.1:0-7344 GCA_043777635.1 Kofleriaceae bacterium
CCCCAACCCATCGCGTATGGCCGAGCTTGTAAAATGACACAGCGTCGACTCCCCTTCGCGTTTGGCTGGGTAAACAAGAACTCGATATCTAGCGCGGCCGCGGTGCCAACGTCTGAACCGATAAAACCACGATGCAACTTTTGCACGAGTTCACTAAGTCGCGCTACTTCTTCGTCGGACAACAAATCTCGTTCGGGCGCGTGCGCACTGCGGCTAATTCGCTCGATGCCCATCATCGAGGCAAACGTGTAGCGCAATATTTGCTCGGGCACCTCACCACCCGCAGCGCCGGTAACGCTGGCCCCACGCGGCGCAGCATTGATAAATACCGCCGGTCGACCTTGGTAGTACGGGTTACCAGAGATTGCGACGCCGCCAACTTCATCATTGTCGATCGACTCCTGCACTAAGATCGCCATGGCAACACGGGTTTGGTCAATGTTGAACGCCGCGCGTTCCTCGAAAGCCTCGAAGCTCCACACGCTGGCCCACACATCGCGTAAGCCACGTTCGAGCGCTGCACGATCGCCGGCGGTAATGCGTACCGAGTGGTAAAGCCCCGCACCTGAAAAACCCGCGAGATCTTCAGCGTTGGTGGACGACCGCAATCGCACTTGTTTGGCACCGGCTAACGCGACCGCAATTTGGCCAGCGATGGGCACGGTGATGCGGGCAGGCACCGGTGCGGCCAACATCGCAGCTTGAAAATCACCGAGGCGGCGTCGGCGTTCAACGGCGTCGGCGGCAAAGCTGGGGTCGTGCAGCATCGCCGAAAGCTGGACGTCCAGGCCCGCGCTGCGGAGAAATTCAAGGTACGCCGCGAACGGCAGCCCGAAGCCACGTGGTACCGGCAAGCCTAACGCTGCGACCCGGGCGAGTTGCACCGTTTTGGCACCAAAGTGCCGCAGGTCGGTCGGTGCGATCGCGGCGAGTCGTGGCAAGCCCGGATGATCGACGGCAAGTTGCAATGGTTGGCGCAGCATCCGGCGCTGCCTTTTTGCACTAGCCATGGCCAGCACCGCGCTGGCGGCGTCGAGCGGTTCGACCCGCATCGAGGCACCCGCGATCGTCAAGCGTACCCAGTGATCGCGGTGGTCGCGCAGCATTGCCAACGTGGTTGGGTCGCGCTGTGCGGCGGTCGGTGTGCGGCGCGAATGAGCAAGCACGGCAATGTGTCCCAACGGTGCGAGCAATTGATTGGAGATGATTGCCGCCACCGGTGGAATTTCGAGCGGAGGTTCAACCAACACCGCGATGTCAGACTCGGTTAGCGCTGCGATTTGGCGGGCATGCCCGATGGTGTCGGCCAGTGCTGCGTCGATGATGCGGACTCGTCCAATGGCCGACCCCAGTTCGATGGCCTGATACTCAACAGCGTCGAAAAGTTCGGTACTGGTTGCGACGCCAATGTGTTTTGCAAACTCGGCCTGCGCTGCGATATGGGCGGCAGGCACCGGCCGATACCGCAACAGTTTGCCAAAAAAAACCTGCTTGCGAACGCTGGCCAGTGCACCGAGGGTTGGTGCGACGGCCAAGGTGTCGCCGGCGTAAAGTTCAAATGTCCAGAGATTGCGGGCCGGGAAATGTTGCAGCGTGCCGAGCACAAAACGCCGCTCGGGTTCATGATATTCAACTTGATTAAAGTGCCAACCGTCGACGATCGGTTCACCTGGGGTCGACAAGAAACGCGCTGCAAAATCAAAGTGTAGTGGCCAGCGCCGGGACTGCAAAAAGTACACGCGATCAAGCTGTCGATCGACGATGACTTTCACGCTCTGGGTGCCGCCGAAAACTGAGGAATCATCGCCGGCTGCTAACCGCGTCCAGACGTTGATGTCAGCGATGGTAGCGGCGGCGTCGCCATCATGGCTTGCGGTCACTGCCTGCGGTGCAATGCCCGCACAAGCGGTCAGTGCGAGCAGCGCAAGGTGGCAAGTACCTAGCTTCACGTCAGTAGCGTAGCGAGGTTTGCGTAGCGACGGTTAGCTTTACTTGACGGCGCGGTAGTAAAACTGGGTAGCGCCGATTTTGACGGTGCCGCTTTCGGTTCCGGCTGCGACATCGCGTTTGCCTTTAAACACGATCGACAATTTGTTGAACACCGAGTTGCTTGGGTTGGTCAACGCAAACACGTCCATGTTGCAATCGATGCAGCGAGCGCGTGATTGCAATTGAAAGTTGAACACGGCGACTTCGGTCGCGCTGCCCGGCAGGCCGGTTGACAAGCGCAACGCGTACGAACTGCCGGCGGTGCCCACAGGTTCGATGCACAATAGCTGCGGCTCTTTGGTCATGTCCTTGGCTTTGGCTTCCAGTTGAAAACAGGCCTTTTTGTCGGCAGCCACCGGCGGCGCTGGGCGGACTGGTAACGAAGGCGGGCCGTCGGGTCGTGGTGGCGCGGGCGAGGGCGCGGGCTTAGACGCCGTGGTTGCCGCCGGCTTAGCCGCGGAGGCTGGCGCTTTGGTAGCTGTGCTTGGAGCTGGAGGTGATTCAGCAAAGGCAACGGTTGTGAAGGTGGCAATGCCAAGAACCAGTGGAACAACGAAATGGCCAGTGTTTTTCATGTAGCTAGTGAACGCCTTTTGGCCGGTCAAATTCATTTTTTTGGGCACTACTTTGCTCATGTTTGCTGCCGGACGTGCGGGATCGGCTAATTGTCGGTTAATCCGGAGGTCGATCGGGCATAGTAATTACAGTGTCTTAGATTCATTTTCACGGATCCATCGATCGGATGCTTGACCTTGGAAAAATGATCTATAAAGTGCGCGGTTCGTTAAGCATTTGTTCGGAGTCAATGTCATGTACGCCGTCATTCAAACGGGTGGAAAACAGTATCGCGTCGAAGCAGGCAAGACCATCGTGGTCGAGCTTCTCGACGGCAATAAAGGCGACAAGGTCACATTTGACCATGTTTTGCTGAAATCAGCCGGCGACGGTGGAGCGGTTGTCGTTGGTAAGCCAACGATTTCCGGAGCCAAAGTCACAGGCGAGATCGTGGAGCAAGGCCGCGGCGAAAAGCTGGTGGTCTTCAAGTTCCGACGAAGGAAAAACTACGTGCGCCGTAACGGCCACCGCCAAGATTACACCGCAGTGAAGATTTCCGCGATCGCGTAAGCGACCGGTATTTCACACTTTATTACTACGTAAGTCTCAGGAGAATTCACCATGGCCTCCAAAAAAGGTGCCGGATCTACCAAGAACGGCCGCGATTCAAATCCTAAAATGCGTGGCGTTAAGCGCTTCGGTGGCGAAGCCGTCACCGCTGGCAGCATTCTCGTCCGCCAAAAAGGCACCGTGTTTCACGCGGGTGCCAACGTTGGCATCGGTCGCGACTGGACCTTGTTCTCGACCATTGATGGCGTTGTGAAGTTCGAACGCCAAGGCAAACAGCGCTGTCGCGTTGCTGTCTACGCTGTTGGCGCTGTCGCTGCTGCTGCGTAAATACGCGGAGCTGTTAGACCGCTAGCGGTCTTCAACTCAGCAAACGATTGAGCCCGTGACTCGCAAGAGTTCGGGCTTTTTCCGGTTTCGGTGACGCCGCTGCCCAATGGTGCCAGTGGCTTGGTGTTGCGACGCAATGCCACGGAGTCGGTGCCAGCTCAACGCGGGTTCAATGCTACCGTTGCCAACATGCATGCAACCACGCGTCTGTTCGTTTCGCTATCCCTCGCCTTTGCCGCTGCGGCCGGTTGTTCGTCTAAAACCGCGCCTGCTCGCCAACATGCGGTGACGCCTGAAGTCGCAGCCAAGCTGTTGATCGATCGTAATTGGATCGACCGCATGCCCGAGACCCACAGTGATCGGCTGCATGTATTTCGTTTTGTTCCGACGATGGGCGGCGGTGTGTATCAAGATCGCACGTTGTTCAAAGGCAGCTTTGAACTCTTTGTGTACAAGGTGAAAGGCGAAACCATCGATATCGTTTTGCCGGAGACTCACGAGCGCGTGACGTCCCAGTTTTCGATTGAAGAGGTCAGCGGCCCGGCGCCGTTTGACCTCAAACTCACGCTGCAATCGGTGCCGCGCGGTCCGCAAGTCTATTACGGCGTGAGGTCCGAAACCGACCGCACCGGTGCCGCACTTGATCAGCGGCTAAGCGCGCTGGCGGCTACCACGCCCCACAACTAGGACGACCGTGGGTTGGCTCGGCGTCCAAATGGCGACCCGTTCAAATCGGCAGTTGCGCCAGCGCAGCTAACACCGCTTTGTCGTCACGTCGGGCCGAGGATTGTTTGCCGGTGCGATCACCGACTATTTTGCTGCCTTCGCAGGCGACGTATGAAGTTTTGCCGGTGCTGGCGAAGCGAATGCGATGCAGGGTGATCGTGCGTTTGCCACCTTCAAGTACGACGGTAGTCGGTGCAAAAACATCGACAGTGTCGTCGGGGAAAACTAGAAAACCTGTGGTTTCGGTCTCGGTGCGAGCGCAAATTGGCAGCAGGATGGACGTGAATGGCCCACCGATAAACCAATCAACTGGCCGCGGTGAGGTGGTGGTCTCCGTCGTGCGACCGTTGTTGAACTCGCTGACCATGTGGCCTTTAGGATCGCGGTACACCGTCGAGCTCAAGGCAAATTCGGCAGGCGCGGCGGCACTGCCAACGCCGCTACCTTCGGCTGCCGGCGCACCAGGGATTTTCGCCGACATGGTTGCACCCACCGTGGCAAACGTGAGGTCGGTGATGAGTTCAATTTCAGTGCGGCCACTGCGCGATTCATGATGCGCGGTGATGCGGTAGCCAAGGGCGTTGCGTTCGACTGTGAATTCTTCGGCGCCGATCATGCGATCGCCGAGGTAGTGGCCAAATTGGCCCTGATCAACGGTCGTGGTTGCCAGTGCTGTGCTGACCACGTCAGCGGAGCCAGCGCCTGAGCCTGGTCCGGGCGCCGCCGTTGTGGTGATTTTCGATGTAGTGCCACAGCTTGCAACCGCCACGAGCCCAAGGCCCAAAATCGTACGCGACATGAGCGAAGGCTAGCGCTTTGCTTGAGGCAACGCCACCGCACACTCGGCGAATGTCGGGTGCACAACTGGCCAAGCGCGCTCAGCTTGGCAACGGCAACATTCGGGCACCCAGTTGCAGCGCAAAATTGTGGTCGTGCGATGCCAGCAGCACGGCGCCACCTTTGAGGGCGAAGTCGCGCAGCGCTTCGATTAACGCGGTTAAACGCGCAATATCGAGGCCGTTATCGGGTTCGTCTAACACCAGCAGCGACGGTGGGCCAGCCAGTGCCGCACCAAGTACAGCGCGACGGCGTTGTCCTAACGACATTCGATCGAGGCGCACACGGGCAAGTTCGTCGAGGCCCAAGTGCTGTACGATGCTGGCACTCGGGGCTGCAACCCCACGCGCAGCGGCCGCTAACGCAGCCAGTTCACCGCCTGTTAAAAAGCCGGGCGCATCGGCATTTTCAGGTACATAGCCGAGCTTACAACGTGCTGCGTGTTGCGCTTTACGGGCGCCCCACACATCGCAATCGTCGACGGTAATCTGTCCAGCTACGGGTGCCAGTACGCCGGCTACGCTGGCAAGCAGCGTCGATTTGCCACAGCCATTGGGCCCCACCACGGTGACGATCTCGTGACGTGCGACGTCGAGCGAGATGCCGTTGATCACCGTGCGATCGCCGCGCCGCAGCACTAAATTATGAACTTGTAGGCACGTCGTCATTTACGCTTGGCTCCTTGGCACGGTGGCGAACGCCCACACCGCTGCGGCGCTTAACGGTACCAACGCCTGCGCTGCGAGCAGCCCAAGTAAAATTCCAGTTGCCAAGGTAACGACCACCAACGCTACCACCAGGTTGGTTAACACGCTGGTGTTGCGCTGCATCGCCCACAGCGCTGCGCGTGCCATGATGGTCGCGTACGCCAACGAGATCAAGAGCGTAAAGCCAAGCAACTGCAAGCCGTCGACGACGCCCAGTTGCGCCACGATCCACGCCACGGTTGCAGCCACCAACATCGGCCCCGCAATGATCACGGCGCACGCCAAGGTCCACGCCTCGTGGCGACGCTGACCGGTTAGCCCTAGTGTGGCAGCCACGCTAGTCATGTGCGTTCGTGTGGCGATTAACTCGCCGAGCATTGGCGCACTGGTGGGGACCAAACAGGTCAGCAGCAGTGTGGCCCCAAACGTACAGGCCTCGGAACCGTGCAGTTGGTTGACGCGCACAAACCAGCCGGTGGCGAGCCCGGCAAGTACGATGAACCCAACACTGCGCAGCAGTGATACGCCGCTGTTGCGCCACACACCTCGGGCCCAAACCGCGAGCTGCGCACCGATGCGAGTTTTCCATGTTGGGCGACGCGGGGTCATGGTTGGCCAGCGCAGGCCAGCGACTAACCACAGTGCGCCGGCGAACCCGGCCGCCGTGATCAACCCTCGTGTTGCAGCGCCAGCGACGGCGCACACCACAACAATGGGCGTTTGCATCAACATCAAGGTCGTGAGCGACCAACGCAAGGGCGCTGACGTTGCGTGGGGCAAGCTTCCCAAAAAGCTGGATCCCTCGGCGTTGCGTAACTCGCGCGCGGCCGGCCACAGCAACAGTACCCAAACGCCAGCGAGACTGATCCCGACTACAGGATGAGCAAATGCCGCTGCTACAAATATCTGAGGCGCAAGACCATTGCCGCCCATTGTGGTTGCGACCACGATGAAAACACCCAACCACACGGCCAAGGTCCGTTTGCATGGTCCGGGCAACACGGCGCGGCACCAGGTCTTTTGCCATAGCCGATTTCCGTCGGTTTTCGGGCTTGACCCCGGACCTACGCTAGCCATATGTCTTGTGCGCCGTGCAATTCATCGACGAAGTTACCATTTACGTCAAAGCCGGCGACGGCGGCAACGGATCAACTGCCATGCGTCGCGAAGACGGTGTACCACGTGGCGGCCCTTCGGGCGGCGACGGTGGCACCGGTGGCAGCGTGATTTTCCTTGCCTCCACCAGCTTATCGACGCTGCTCGATTTTAAATACAAGCGGCACTATCGTGCCGACAGCGGTGAAGATGGCCGCAATAAAGATCAGTACGGTGCCGGTGGCGTGGATCTGGTCCTGCGGGTGCCGGTTGGTACCGTGGTCTACGACGAAGGCACCAACGAAAAAATCGCCGACCTCGATCAGGATGGGGTGCACTTCGTGGTTGCCCAAGGCGGCAACGGCGGGCGTGGCAACATTCACTTTAAGAATCCATGGAACCAAGCTCCGCGCACTGCGGAAGCTGGTGGTACCGGCATTGAGCGCACGCTGCGCCTCGAACTTAAGCTGATGGCCGATGTCGGCTTGCTCGGTTACCCCAATGTTGGCAAATCGACATTTATCTCAACGGTGTCGCG
>JAYWHS010001074.1:0-7335 GCA_043777635.1 Kofleriaceae bacterium
TGACCGTTGATCTCGCTTGGTTAAAAGGTTCCGACCAGCATTTTGTTCTTCAGATTGATTTTGGCGTCTACGAGTTGCTGAATGCAGAGTTTGCAATTCCCGATTATGTCATTCACTACATTCACGACAAACTCGGAATTTCAGAGTTGCAAGGTGTGCCTCTGGTCTTCTGGTGGCGTATTGATTCGGATTATTACGTTAGCCTAGCCAAGAAAATTGCCGCTGCGAACACCCGTTTGGACGGGTAGTGGATACGAACGAATTCGCTCGCGGAGCGCTGAACTGGAAAGCGGATGTTTTTGATGAGTCGGCGACGCAGTTGGCAACGACGGAATCGACACCGATAGCTGCGGGCTCGGTGACTCGGCCGGTGGCGGCTGCGATGCTGAATTCGGCAGTAACGACGCCGGCCAGTTTGGGTTTAACGAGCAGCTGGGTCTCGTAGCGTTACGAAAATTGAAGTCGTTGGCTTTCAGAGTGCGTGCAACTTTGCTGCGATCGTAGCCACCGACGAGATTCGGTTGAGCGTTGCGAGCCGATAGTGTTAGTAGGGTCAGCAGGAGTGTCGCGACATACACGCCGCTGGATCGTTTACCTAGGTATCTCGGCAGTGAGTGACGGACTGCAAGCACGCAGCCTGTACTGGCGGCCATCAGGCTAGCACTCTTCGTCGTACGACAACGGGCACAGTCAACAGTTGCAAGAAGTTTGTAGATTGCAAAACAAACTATCGCCAATTCAAGTTGCGCGAGGCTACCTTGCTCGCCCCCGGCAGCGATGTGCTCACCGGTTCGCCAACTACGCAACGCTCCAATGTAGTAGGTTGCGACCAGCGTGCGTTTATTTGGTCATTCAATGCAAGCATTTGGTGCCGTTGCTGGCACCTTTGCATTTGCGATCATCGTCGCAGTCCCGTCGATCGCACACGCCGATTTACGCATCGCGATTGGCAATGATGCCTTTAGCGAAGTGCAACCGCCCCTCGACGACAGCGGGTTCACCAACGATGTTGAGCTTTCATTTTGGCGGCCGGTCGGCAATCACAACGTTGGCGTGAAACTATTTGATCGCTGGCTAACCGAAGTTGGGGGCGCTCGTCGGCAAGACCTGGTTGAGCTACTCGCAACTGCAGCGCACACATGGGGGCAGCGGCGCACCCACGAGGCCACGCTGAGCGGACGCGCTGGGCTGGTCACGACTGGCAATCTCGGTGGTCGCTGGATGCAAAACGGGTGGCACGCGCTGTCGGAAACTGGGCCAACGCTCGACCAAGGTTTGCAAGATCAATACATCACCGATCGTCACTTCGGCGCAGTGGCCGGTGGCCGCGCTGGGTTCAGTATCGGCGACGCCAGGGTGCAAAGCTATGGCTGGGTCGATGGCCAGCTCGCGCTCGGCACCGGCGTTTCGTCGTTGGAAGTTGCGTACGGTGCACAGCCGGTTTGGTACCTAGGCGGCACCGAAGTTGCTGTTCACGTTGAATTTGCAGTCGCGCGTTTTGGAGTTGCCGATGATGCGCTGACGATACCAGGTGGCTATGGCATTGATCGATGGCAAACCAGTTGGCGGGTCGGCGCTCATGTGGCGTGGAGCCGCTATCGAGTTGAGTATCAGTATCGCGCCAACGAAGGTGGCTCGGGCGAGCCGATCGGGATCTGGGCTTTCACCATCAAACAAGCCGGTACGAGGTTGTAGCGGTCCCTTCGGCACTGCCTTTGACGCTACTTGGCCGGCTGTTGCGAATCGCAACATCGCACTGCGCCGACCGATAAACAATGATCGTAGTTCTAGTGACTTAGACCGAAAATGAACGATGGCCGACCGGCACGATTTGTGCTCAATTCGCGTCAATGTTACGAGTTTGTGTAAGTAGCTGCGTCGCACTAGCGATGCTTGGAAGTCAGCACAGCTGGGCCGAGCAAGTGGTGCCGCCACCGGAGTCGCCATCGCAAGTTGACCCAGCGTCGCCGCCAGTGGTGGAGCCCGCGCCGCCGCCGGGCGAGCCTGCAGAACCGTTGACGAAGATAGTTGCGCCCACCGTTGTTGTGGCGCCTGAACCCAACACCGCTGCGACGATTCTGCCGACACCAAGCGCTGCATGTGGTGCCGACGGGCCCCCGGCCTGTCCCGACGGCAGCTTTCGCGGCTTTCGCTTTGGCTCGTACGGCCGGGTTGCAGCCGCCTCAGATTTACGCGGCGGTTCGCCCGAATCGGTCAATGTGGTGTCGCGTGGGCCGCGCATCGTCGAGCCATCGTATCTCGAACTCGATCTATCCTACGGCTTCATCACCAAGCACAACCAATTTGTGCGGCCGGTAATTACGTTGGCATTTAACGAAGCGTTGTTTCACGACAACGGCGAATTCAAAACCAACAGCGCGATTCGCAATTTGTATCTCGATGCCTGGGGCAAACTTGGCAGCCATAATTACAACGTGTGGGTCGGTTCGCGCATGTATCGCGGCGACGATATCTATTTGTTCGTCGACTGGCCGTTAGACAATCAAAATACCGTCGGTGCTGGCGCAAAAATCGTGACGTCGCGGTGGAGCCTGGCAAGCCACGTTGGCGCCAACCGGTTGCTCACGCCGTTTCAATTTCAACAAATCGATGTTGCCAACCCAGCCCAAGGCGCGACCACCGCGTTGCAACTCAATCGGCAACGCATGGTTGCAAGCCTAACCGCTGAAGGCCGAATCCTCGACGGAGGCGAAGCCGGTTGGTCGGCCAAGGCTAAAGTTCACGGTGAGTTTGCGGGCATTGGCTCCGGCACTCGCCAGCGCGAAGACGGCACCGACGAAGCTCTGCCGTCGGATCGCGGGTTTCGGCTTGGCGCACAACTCACGGCGTGGCGGCCCGCCGCCAAAGCTGATCCTTCGGCACTCAACGGCTTCGGCAGTGTGTTCGCACGCTACTCTGGCGGCTTGTCGGCGTACGATGATCTCGCGACGCCAACTTCGTTTGGGCCTGACTTGCGCACCTCGGGTCGCGCTTCAGAAATCACCATGGGTGTATCGACCGGCGCCAATGCAAGTTTTGGCAATGCGCTATTCGCTGCCAAGGCACGGCGCTTTATCGACGCTGATGTGAACGGCAGTGACCCGGACGATGGTTGGGAATACGTCGTCAATGCTCGCCCGTTGGCCAAAGTTACCCCGTCACTTTTTGCCGGCGCAGATCTTTCGTACCAAGTCCGGTTTCCTCGCGGCATCAACCCGGTGTCACAAGTGGCCTCGGATCCTGCGGTCACGCAAATTGCGCCGATGTTGGTGTTTGCACCGATGGGTGGCGGCGCGTTTGACCGGCCACAAATTCGCTTGGTGTATCGCGCTGCGCACCTCAACGAAGGCGCACGCGATTTATACGTGCCCGATGATCTTCGTCACAACAACACATGGGTTCACTACCTTGGCGTGCAAGCTGAGTGGTGGTTCAACGCTTCGACGGGAAATTACTAATGCAACAACCTAGTAAAAAATTGTCGGCCGGATCGGCTTCGCTGCTTGCCAAGGTGCTGGTCGCCAGCGCTACGTTCGCATTGACGGCGTGTGGCGGCGCTGAAGATTTTGCGCATCCCGCGCAAATGCCGCACCAAGCCAATGCGGCCATCGACTGGCGCGACCAAGTGATCTACCAGATCATGATCGATCGTTTTGCCAACGGCGATCCAACCAACGATATCAATGTTGCGCCCTCCGTTCCTGGCCGCTACCACGGTGGCGACTGGCAAGGCGTGATCGACAAGCTCGACTACTTGCAAACCTTGGGCGTCACCGCGTTGTGGATTTCGCCGGTTGTGAAAAACACCGAGGAAGATGCCGGTTTTGCCAGCTATCACGGCTACTGGACCCAAGACTTTTTGCGGCCGAATGCGCACTTTGGCGATATCGCTAAGCTGCGTGAGTTAGTTGATAAAGCTCATGCCAAGGGCATGCTGGTGGTCCTCGACGTGGTGACCAACCACATGGGCCAATTGTTTTATTACGACATCAATGGCAATGGCCAACCCGATGACACCTTGTTCGGCGGCGGCTATTCGCATAGCTGTTTGCAGATTTGCGACAACCCGGGTCGCGCCAGCGAGTGCGGTCCCGACGAGAAATTGTATTGCAGCAAAGGCAAAGACTATCTCGAACGGATCATTGAATGGGATCCTGAATACGATCCACGCGGCGTGCAAGGCTGGACCTCGCTAGGGTTTTCTGGTCCTGCCGACGTTCGGTTTACCGATTGGCCGAAAGTAAATCGCACACCGCCACCGCGGCCACCGAGCTGGTTTGACTGGCCCGAAGACAAAGCCTGGTTTGAAGATCCAAATTGGTACAACCGCAAAGGCCGTGTGTATGTTTGGTGGCACGAAAACGATTACTCGAAAGAGTTCGTTCGGCAGCAAGAAACCACGGGTGATTTCCCAGGTGGTCTCAAAGATATCAACACCGATAATCCTGATGCCAAAGAAGCGTTGATTCGCAGCTTTGAATATTGGATCGAAGTTGCCGATTTTGATGGCTTCCGCATCGACACGGTGAAGCACATTGATCGTCCAGAAATTAACCGCAACGCGCGCGGCTTTTGGGGCGATTTTACCGACCGGATGCGCGCCAAAGCCAAAAAACTTGGCAAACAAAACTTCTTCATCTTTGGTGAAGGTTTCGACGGTAACGACGAGCTCATCGGCAGTTACACGTTTGGTGGCGCCGATGCCACTGGCAAATTTGGCCGGTTCGATTCGATGTTCTACTTTGCCCAAAAATACCGTGGCATCGATACGGTGTTTGGTGCTGGCGCAGCTGCGGCCCCAACCAAAAATCTTGAATGTTTGTACAACTCACGGACCGGTCGCAACCCAACCGATCCATGGTGCCGCACTGAAGGCTACGCAGTTGGCCCGACCTATCAAAACACGCCACACGCAGCGTCTGCCGACGGTGGCATTGGCCTTGCGCCAACGCAGGTGATGGTCAACTTTCTCGACAATCACGACTTGCCACGGTTCTTGTTTGAAAAGGCTAATGAAGGGGTTTTGCAGGCCGGCTTAGCGTTTTTGCTGACGTGGGATGGCTTGCCTTGCCTCTACTACGGCACCGAGCAGTCGTTCGCCGGCGGTGTTGATCCTAAAAATCGCGAGGACATGTGGTTGGGTAATCCCAAGCAGGGCCTCGCAGCGTTTGCCACCGATCACGCGCAATTCAAGTACACGGCTGGCCTGATCGAGATGCGTAAAAAACATCTGGCGCTACGCCGTGGTCGGGTTGAGCCGCGCTGGTCGACGACGATTGCCGGGCCTCGACGCGATGCCGGCATCTTTGCGTTTGAACGCATCGCAACAGAAGAAACCGCGTTGGTGGTGCTCAATGCCAGTGGCCAACCGAGCGAAGCGTGCGCACCTACGGCCGAAGGCGGCGCCTGCGTCAAAACCAGCTTTGCTGGCGGCACCGTGTTGGTGGACGTGATGCCCGGCAGTGATGGCAAGACCTTCACAGTCGCTGGCGATGGCACGGTGAATGTTTCGGTGCCCGCGTTTACCGGCCGGGTGTTGGTGAAGCGATAACGGCCAATCAATCCTCTCAAAATCCGCGCGAGGAACGTGCGGTGGGATGAATGCCGGCGACTTTTTTTGACGAAACTACTCGACGGTGATTTTGCACAGGGCGGTGCAGGTGGCCGCGACTTCGTCGCATTCTTCGCCGTACGATGCTTGCACGATGCCGTCGCCGCAACGCGGTGCTAGCACGCAGCCCATGGCGCAACCGCCATATGGGCTCACGTTGACGCCGTCGTCGCATTGCTCAGGTGGGGCTTGGGTCATAGCATCACCACAGCGCGGCGCGCGGGCACGGCAGCCCGGCATGCAGCCGCCATACTCGCCGTTGTTGGTGCCGTCATCACAGGCTTCATCGGGCGACACAATGTTGTCGCCACAAACTGAGTTGCAGCTTGACCGTGGCGTATTGAAGCCGCGCAAGGTGAGTTTGTAGTTGGACTGCGTGGTCCGGCGTTCGGCTTGAAACACCACAACTTCATAAACACCGCCGACGGTGAGGTTGAACGTGGTTGCAGCTGCTGCGTTCAACGTGACTGCGCCCGAAAGCGCGCCGTGGACGCCACCTAAGTCGACCGCCAGCTTGCCGTTGACGAACACCCAGACGTCGTCGTCACCACGGAATGACAGCACTTCGCCACCAGCGTATTCAAACCAATAACGCAACTCACTGGTAAAATGGAAATTGTGGTTGTCATTGCGCGAGGCTTCGGTGCCATCGGACTGCCAGCCAATACCGTCGAGGGGAAAGAAGGTCGTGTCGTCAAACACGTAGGATCCATCGTTTTGCAAGGCCAGCGGCAGCTTGGACACCACGGTGCGGTTGACGTTGGCGGTATCGCGATACCACTGGTCGAAGGCGGTGGCGCCGTGGGTGGTTGCGCTATTGGCTGCGGCTGCGTACACCGGTTTGCCGTCGACGCCGAGGGTCGTTGCGACGATGCCAGTTTCGCTACCGCTACCATTTTGAAAATCGATATGTCCATTGGTTAGATCGCTGCCTAAAAAATCGCGATACACCACCGGGACCAACAGTGGGTTCACGGCAACGCCGGTTTGGTCGGCACATACAAAACCCGGCTCAATCGCACAGGCGCTGGTGCAGCCATCGTTGTTGCGATTGTTGCCGTCGTCACAGGCTTCATTGGGATTGCGGATGCCATCACCGCACGTTGCGGTGCACACGCCATTGGTGCAGTCTGGTTCGGCGCGGCAAAATACGTCGCAGCCGTCGCCCAAATTGTTGTTTTGATCGTCGCACTGTTCGGTGCCTTCCTTGACTCCGTCGCCACAGGTGCTTGCACGGCATGCGGTATTGGGCGTTGGACAGGTGAAGCCCTCGACCAATGCGCACGCAGCGTTGCAGCCGTCGGTGGCTACGCTGTTACCATCGTCGCATTCTTCGCGGTCGACGATGATGCCATCGCCGCATAACGCAGCGTTGCAGGCGACGCCGGCGGTAGGGCAGGCCCAGCCAGCTTCGATGGTACAGGTGGCGCTACACCCGTCGCTGTTGGTCAGATTGCGATCGTCACAAGCTTCACCTGCACCCACCACGCCGTCACCACAATTGACTACGCGGATACACAACATCCCAGGCGTTGGACATGCGTAGCCGATTTCGATGGCGCAAGCTACGCTGCAACCATCGCCGTCGAGGTCGTTGCCGTCGTCACACGCATCGCTGCCGTTGACAACGCCGTCACCGCAACGCGGCGCCGCATCAATGGCACCGTCGGGAAGCACAACTGCATCACCGCCGCCGGGTGGCGCATCACCATTGTTTTTGGGCG
>JAYWHS010001075.1:0-7329 GCA_043777635.1 Kofleriaceae bacterium
CTGCCACGCGTTACTCGCACGGGTTGATCGGACGGGGACCTTGCTCGGTCGATCTGGCGACGATGCGTCGCCGAAATGCACCTTGCCGCACGCCCTCGCGGTTACTCGAGCGTGCCGGAGTCGGCGAGTTTGCCGATTTCGCGGAATTCCATGCGAATCGCCCGCTCCAAATGGTCTTGGGTAATCGCGCCGCCTTCTTCGGCGGCCAAAAATGCTGCGCGCAACACTGCGTTGCGAATGTAGCCACCGGACAAGCGAAAACGCGATGCGAGATTTGCAAAATCAAGCACGCCGGCCGTTGGAGCACTGACGGGCAACAACGCGCGCCATAACTTTTCACGCATATCTTCGTCGGGAAATGGAAATGTGATGCGATAGGTCAAGCGCCGTTTAAAGGCGGGGTCAATGGCATTGCCAAAGTTGGACGTCAAAATTGCGATGCCTTCAAAACTGTCCAAGCGTTGCAGCAAGTAGTTAACTTCCATATTGGCGTAGCGATCGACCGAGGATTTAACTTCGGTGCGCTTGGCGAACAACGAGTCCGCTTCGTCGAACAACAACATGACTTGGCCATCTTCGGCTGCATCGAACAAACTACCTAGATTCTTTTCAGTTTCGCCAATCCATTTCGAGGTGATGCGCGACACGTCGACGCGATACAGGTCTAACCCTAGGTCGCGCGCGATCACGCCGGCGACCATGGTCTTGCCGGTGCCAGGCGTGCCGGTGAACAACGCTGTGATGCCGCGCGCCGTGGTCAGCGATTTATCAAAGCCCCAGGTTTCGTAGACTTTTTTGCGGTGCCGCACCCGCGCGGTAAGTTCGAGCAGACTGTCGCAAATATCGTCGGGCAATACGATGTCGGCCCAACTGGCTAAGCGGGTGACGCGGTTGGCCGTGGTGCCGAGTTTGTTTTCGAGATGTTGGCGCACCGCCTCGTCTAGTTCACCGACCCAGGCGGCCGGGGTTTCGGGCCGGTTCGGCCGCTGCGCAACATCGCGGGTGACGCGTTCGATGACACCTGGACCAACTCGATAGCGCGATGCTAAATCGCTAGCGTCGGGCAGGGGCACCGCGTAACGGTCGAGTGAAATGCGCCACGACTCGCCGCGTTGGATCTCATTGCGGTTGGGAATTTCGTACAATAAATAACCAGGGTCGAGCGGGATTTGCGCTTCTGGCCACAACCGAATTGCCAACGCCCCCGGGTGTTCGCGCAGCACGGTGGTGACGCGTAACTTGGTATCTGGATCTTCGACCGAGACTGACGATTCCAAGCCGTCAATGCATGGCACCACGCCGCGCAGCAGCGCGCGCCGTAACGCGGCTTTGAGTTGGTCGGCCATACCAAGGCCTTTACTCATCGTAGCGACGTCGATCACACCGAGGTGACGGCCGGCGCGACTAGCTAACGCTGCGAGGAAGGTATGCCGGCCGACGCCAGCACGACCACGCACAACGATGCGCGTCGCGGCATTGCTGGAGCTGGCCAGTTCGCTCAGCGCGCGGGCCAACAGCGCTTTGGGCACGTGCAGTTCTTCAATGTCGCGGTCCGATTTCCGGACGACTAGATGGGGGTCGAGCTCACCATCAAGTGGTTGGCCGGTGATGTACCGAACGATCAGCGGATCTACGGTTAATGCTGCGAACGGGCGGTCAGCCGTGCCGACCCGAATCAGGCCATACTTGCGCAGTGGCATATCGGCATCAAGTTCGCGTGCGACGAGCTGAGCGTTGTGGGCTCCAAAAACCTGGGTTAACAGATGTTCGTCGACGGTGGCGCGGCCCATGTCGTTGCTCAAGATGTTGAGCAAACGAGCGAACTCGCCGCGCATGTTGGGTGCCGCAATGATCGAAAGCAGCACTTCGGCGCTCTCGCTTAGCTCAAAGTCGCGACGCAAGACATCGAGCGGCGTTAACCGCCGACCACGCTCGGTTACCGCAAGTGCACGCGTGCGTGATACTGATTCTAGTCGCGCTTTGGCTGCGGCGAGATGGCCATCGGCCAGTTTGGTTTGCAGCTGCAGTAAGCCGCCGACTTCGAGTTCAAATAATTGCCGGTCTTCAGGTTGCCGCGCGATACGGCCGCTATCCCAGGCTTGCGCAATGGCAAAACCAATGCGCGCTCCGACCGCACGCATCAGGAGCGCCAGATCGCGGGCGGCTTCGGCCGGGTCAGCAAGTTGCGCTGCGGCGATCGGATCGAGGCGCAACAGCGGTTCGTTGGGTAGCTCGCTGATGATCGCCGATGCGTCTTGAGCCAACGGTTCGGCTTCGACGTCGGCCTCGGCGATCGCAGGGGTGTCGAGCGGTGGCAGCGGCGGCGTCGCACTTTCCGTAGCCTCGTGCGTGACATCACTGGAACGTGCCCGCGCCGCAGCTTCGGTCAACGAGTCGGCACCCACCATCGCGATGCCTAAGGGGCCGATGATGGCAACTCGTTGCATCGCTGCGTCGATTGCAAACTCGATGGCTTCGTCGGGCAAAAATAGTTCGCGTACGACCCGACCAAAGCGCAGATCGACCACGGTTAAAACTTGGCCGGTCCGCGCCACCGCAAATCCGCGGGTCGTAGCAAACCGCACTTCGGACGCTTCAGGTAGCCGTAACGTGGTTTGTGCGGCGCCGTCGATCATGGAAGCAACCGTCAGGCGCAATTCCCCGGGAGCCTTCTGGACCAAGGCGAACAACCGCCCTTGCAGTACAAATTGACCGTCAATTGCGCGCAGTCCGGGATCGCCTGCGCGGACTCGCCAAGAATCGCCGATCGATCTCCAAAGTCGAAGATTTCCGGCGTGCCAACTGACCCAGCGGTTTGGGCTCAGCGGCAACACAAATTCACCAGTGACGGGCGGATCGACCAACACTGGTGTCTGCTCTGGTTGGACCAATCGCAACTCGGCAGCTTGCCAAACCAGGAGTGGGCAGGTTGACGCTGCTACAAAATATCCACTCGGATCCACGTAGTCGACCTTAAGAGTCGATAATGGTTCACCTTTTTTGCGTGAAAATCGGGAAATTCCAGACAGTGATAGCGCGACAACTTCGCGTTCGTTGACTGCAAAGTCGAGCAAGTCAGGGACCGGAGCGGTCCAAATTGCCTGTGCGGAACTATCGCACACGACAATTTCTTCACCACGTGCCAGCACCAATTCTTGGCGCGGCGAGTCGATACGAGGAATATTTCGGCGCACGCTGTACAATGCTAGCCCGCCGGCGGGTTAGGATGAAACTAATTTCGTGGGGAGATTCGCAGGGGTGGCGCGTATTATTGCCGTACTGGGCTCGGTCAGGATCGAGAATTCATGGAATTTCTCAAAGACAAACTCGGGCGTCTCGATGACGATCAAGCGCGACGCCAAATGGAACGCGCTCAGGAAGCCGCGCGTCGCCTCGAATCTTTAGGGCAGCAAACGCTGCAAATGCTTGATGGCGTTGCGCAAGCCGCCAATCAGGCGACTCAAATGCCAGGGCAGGTTGGCCAACAGCCTGCGCAAGCAAGCCAAGGCAGCGCCGGCGCTGGTGCAGAGCCGCCCGCCGTCGGTAAATTGTCGCGGGTTTTGTTTGAGCAGGCCACAGGTGCGGCTGGCTCGGTTGCCGCCGTTGGTGGTGCCACTAAACGCCGTGGTCCAGGTGGCCTGAACTTGGGTGGCCGAAACCCGCTTGATCCGCAACGCGTAATGGCTGCAGGTCGTGATGCGGTCGGTCAATTAAACCAAGCGATGACAACGATTCGCAGCACCGTAACTGATGCCAGCTTTGCTGGGATGCAGGGCGGTTTGCAGCAAGCGTCCGAGTCAATCAACTCAGCACTCGGTTCGTTGTCGTCGGTCCAACAAGATTTTGGCGGGCAAGCGCAAGAGCTGCTCGCGCAAACTCGTGGCGCTGCAGATCCAGCAAATATCGCTGGTCTTGGTGCAACACCGACTTTTGCGCAAGGCGAGATGGGCGGAGGCGAAGCTGCCAATGAACGCAACGGTGGCGCTGGCGCAGTAAACGGAATCTTTGATGCACTCGGCACGTTGGGTACCTTGGGCAACATCGGTGGTCTGGGCGGCAATTTGTTGCGTGGCGGCCCGTCGCTCAGCGTCGATGACGAGGGGCTGCATCTTGGTGTTGGCGGTGGGCCGGCAAGCGCGGACCTAACGATTGGGCGCGATGGCGTCACTGCACACGGCAGCCTTGAAGGTGCCAGCGGTCCACTCAGTGGTACTGCCGAGGGTGAGTTGCACGTTGGCCGGGATGGCCGCGTTACCGGCAATGCCACCGGCTCCGCAAACGTCGAGGCCGGAGGTCTGAGCGCCGGCGTTAATGGATCGGTCGAGCGCGACGCCGATGGCAATGTGACCTCAACTGCGCGCGGTAACGTACGCGCACAATATGCCGGGCTTAGTGCCGGTGCCGAAGGTGAAGTGAATCGTGCTGCTGACGGTAGCGTCACTGCCGATGGTCGCGGTTTTGGTCGAGCCCAACTCGGCGGCCTCGATGCCAATGTCAGCGGCAATGTTCATCGTGCAGCAGACGGTTCAGTCACTAGCGATGTGCATGGTGCCGCCAATCTCGACGCTGGCCCATTGCAAGCTCAAGTTTCCGGCAACGCAGCACGCGCTGCCGATGGTACCTGGACTGGCGACGCTCATGGCGCGGCGCAACTCGACGCTGGCCCATTGCAAGCTCAAGTTTCCGGCAACGCAGCACGCGCAGCCAATGGTACCTGGACTGGCGACGTGCATGGCGCGGCGCAACTCGACGCTGGCCCGTTGCAAGCTCAAGTTTCCGGCAATGCAGCACGCGCTGCCAATGGTACGGTAACTAGCGATGTGCACGCTGCGGCGCAACTCGACGCTGGCCCGTTGCAAGCCCAAGTTTCCGGCAATGCAGCACGCGCTGCCAATGGTACGTGGACTGGCGATGCGCAAGGGTCGGCCGAAGCCAAGCTCGGCGGACTTTCGGCCAAAGTTGAAGGCGAAGCGGCGCGATCCGCTGACGGCGCGGTAACCGCGAGCGCGACAGGCGCCGCGCAAGCTAAACTCGGGCCGCTTTCGGGAAGTGTCTCGGGTCACATTGAACGCGCCGTTGATGGCATCGTGACCGGCGGAGCTGCCGGCGAAGTTCACGGTAAAGTTTTGCGTTTGGTTGCGGACGCCAGTGGCCAAATCGAAAAGAATCGCGACGGCTCGGTTGATAGCGGTCACGACTATGATGTCAAGCTAGGCGATCGAACGCTCGCTTCGGGGCACGCTCAAACCCACACCGATGCCAGCGGCAACCGTGCACTCGAAAGTATGGCGTCGGCTAGTCCGGTTGCAGGGCGGGCACTCAATCTGGTGCGTGAAAGCCAAGCAGCTGGTGCGCGCGCAAGTTCGCGGATGCCAGTTGGCGACTTCACGGTGGCAGGCAACAACGTCATGCCGGCAACTGTGTCGGCACCGCCAGTCAGCATGCCAGAACCTGGTGCTGGCACGATTTCTCAACCCAATGTTGAAATTCGTGGCCGAGCCGACGAGCAAATGCCTGCGGCGATTCAAGTTGATGAGTTGCTTGGCCCAATGCCAACAGCACCAAGTGCAGTCGCGCCTATGCCTGCACCGGTACCCGCACGTCGCGCCGCAGCGCCGCCAACTAGTACGCCTGCGGCCTTGCCTGCAACACAACCCACCGCCCGACGCGCACCCGTTGCAAATGCCAACGTGTCGGGTCTGGTTGTGCCGCGTCAATCAATCGCTCGCAATGCGCAAGTGAGTACGCCTGCCACCACCGCGTTGACTCCAACCCGACCGCAAGGTGCGGCATTGAACGCACCGGCGGGTGCTTCAACGGCAGCGATGCCGGCGCGTCAAGCCGCGCCAGCTGTGGCATCAACACCTGCGGTTCCGGGCGTTGCCCAGACCCCGGTGCAAACTGCAGCGGCACCGAATGTTCCGGTCATCGCGCGTTCTTCCAGTGAAACGCCGCCGAATCCAGCTAGTCTGGTGCCGGCGTCGGTAAGCCTCCAGCCAGATCGTTCAGCTGCAAGCACATCAATCGGTTCGGAAGCCGCTGGCACGCGCCGCGTGGCAAGTGATGCCACTGCGCAGATGACTGCACAAATGAACGCGCTCAATCCAGCGCTACGGCAAGCCGAGCGTTCTGGTGATGCGCCGCGCACGTCGACGATTCAGGGTGGCCGCACTCAGGGCACGTCGGCGAACGCCGCCGCAACTGCTAGCAGCCGGGCCATCGGCAATCAAGCAACGCAGCAACTTGCGACGATGTCGCAGCAAGCAGCGGCTGCACGTCAGGTGGTTACCAGCCAGCCAGGGCCAGTACCGCAATCACCAACCACGTTGACAGCACCAATCTCAGCTGGCGGTTCGATGGTTCGCACCGCCGTAGGGTCGGCTAGCCCGGCGGCAATTGGCCCACAAGTTGCGAACGTCGGCGCACAAGCTGCCGCGCGACTGCCGCAAAACTTGCCGGCCATAAACGCTGCGCAGTTTACCGGCCTCGATGCCCAGCGCCAATCCCAATTGGCGTCGATGCCGGTGGTATCCGACGTTGAAGTCAACGCCGCACGCAGCAATGCGGATGCGCAATACGCGCAAGTTCGAACGCAAGCGTCGCAACTTTCGAGCCTCACCGCGCCAACGTTTAGTGCGCCGCAGACTGCGGTGCCTGCATCGAGTGGAGCAAGACATCATGGTGTGCCTAGTCGCGAAGCCGCCATTGCTCAGATTGAACAACAAGGCACTGCCCAACTAAACGCGCAGGCACCAGGGCAGATGCAAGCGGCGACCAGTGCCGTGTCGCAACAGCTTAGTAGTGATACCGCCACGGCGCAGCAAAAAACTCAAACGTCCAGTGAACAGCAACTCGCTGCCGCGCGCGGTCAAGTTGATGCAGCCAAAGCGCAACAACCGCAAATCACCGGTGAAGCTGCGCTGGCCCAAGCGCAAGCTGGGCAGGCCGCGCATCGTGAAGCAATCGCGCGCGAACGCGCTAAATTGAATCAAGCGGTGACGGCTGCAACCAGTGGCGCAAGCGCTGCCGTCGGTGCTGCGCAAGGCTTGCGGCAAAGCGACAATGCAGCGGCCCAAGCCGCGTATGGTACTCAATCTGATGCCGCTCGCAACGAGTTTGTTGCCCAGCGTGCGTCGGCAATGGCAACCGAGCAGGCCGCGCGTGGCGGCGCTGCGACAACCCTTGCCGCTGATCAGACTGCTGCGCAAACCGCAGCCGCGCAACAGCGTCAACAACAAGAGCAACACGCGCTTACCGAACAGCAGCAGCGCCAAAGCGAATACAACGCGCATCTCCAGGCCAGTGACACCGAGGCGCGCACGGCAACCG
>JAYWHS010001076.1:0-7322 GCA_043777635.1 Kofleriaceae bacterium
TTCGCGAGCAGCGCTTTGTAGCGAGCGATTACCGACTTATCAAATGGGTCGCGAGTCACCGCCCAATCGTCGGCGGGTTGCGCTGCTACGGTTGGCACCGCAGCGAGCAGGGTAGCCGCACTAAGTAGCAGTGCGCCGAAGACCGAATGTGACATGCGGCAACTATAACGTGCCGAGCCGACAAACGCTCGCTAGCCTGCGATTGATCAAAAATGCGCCGTTCCCGTCCGTTCTGCCACCGATAAGTCGCCGGCATTCAACCCACCACGCGCGTAACTCACGCGCCGTTTTTGGTTAGCGTGCGAACGTCGGCACTGGGCCCCGAATCTTCGCTAACAAGCCGCCGAGGTGCTCGCGTCGGGATTCGACGCAATAATCGCGCACTAACCGGGCGTGGGTGCGGGCCATGGCGACAAAGCGCACGCCAACTTCGGTTGCCACGGTCGCGCCACGGCGGTGGCAAATTTCGCCTGCTGCCCAGATCGAGTCGGCGATGCCCGGAATATGAAACTCCAAGCCCACAACGCTGCCGACCGTCGGGGCCAACACCGATACCGACGACATGCAGACTCCAGTGTCCGATAGATCTGCGGCCAGTGCACGCACTGGTCGGTCTTTGACATAAGAGGTCATCATTACTTCGTACGGCACTCGAAATCCAAATCGACGTTCACGCATAGGCATCCTAGGTAATGAAATGTAAGTAAAAGTGTACCAAGCCCCGCGCGATGCCCAACTTTTTTGCGATACGCTGGGATGATGAGGCTGGCACTACCGCAGATTTCGCGCGCTGATGCGGTGTTGTGGTCGATGGTGTCGCGCGCGGTGGCCGCTCGACAACCCACGGTGTTGGCTGCGTGGGCGACAATTGTTGGCGAACCGGTGGCGTTAGCCCAGGTTCAGCTGATGCCATGGTCGACCGATACCGCGATGTGGACGACCGCAACGTTGCTCGACGCCAACGGTCCATTGGCCGAAGTAGCGATTGCGACAGCGTGGCTGCGCTGCATCGCACAACGGTTCTTGGGTGGGCCCAACGAACTTGCCGCGCCGCGTCCAGCGACGGTTGCAGAACGCGCGGTTTGGGCTTTCTTGGTCGCGTCGTTAGCTGCCGAGCTGGGCGCACCGGTTGAAGTTTCGCTGATGACTCCGGTCGCTGCCGCCGAGAATTCGGCTGTGCGAATCGCGTTTCAATGTGGCGCTGCGCTCAACGCTTGCGCAGTGTTGCCATGTCGAACTGATGCACAGTTGCAATCCTACGGGCGGTTGTCGTTGGGTTTGCTACCACCGCCATGGTGGGCCAACGTTATGCTGGACCTGCCGCTGGCAATCGCTGCGGCGACGTTTTCGCGCGCAGCGTGGAACGCCGTGCAACCGCGGGATGTACTTGTGGTGACGCAATTCCTGAGTGGCGGTGGCCTTTGCATTGGCGACGGCATGGTGCCCTTGCGCTGGGCGCTGGGCGGCACCACATCGCGCGTTGATTCACGCTATGCTGCCACCGTGATGAACGCCGTGCCCGATGATTTGACCGTAACGCTGACTGTGACCGTAGGTTCCACGTCGATGTCGCTGGCTCGGCTGGCTTCGCTAGCGGTTGGCGAAATTCTGCCGATGGGCGTGCCTTGCACCGGCCCGGTCGAGCTGCGCATGGCTGGCGCGGTGGTCGCGCGGGGCGAGTTACTCGACGTTGAAGGTGAGTTGGGCGTGCGTATAACTCAGCTCGGCCCAGCATGAGGCGGCGGGGCTTGTCGAGATAGCCCCCGTGTGGTAGTCGGGTTGCGATGCCAGTTTACGAGTATGAATGCAAAGCTTGTCATCAGGGTTTTGAATACCAACAGCGTATGTCGGATCCTGAAAAGACCGTCTGTGAAGCCTGCGGTGGTGCGCTCGACCGAGTCATTTCCCGCACTGCGTTTCAGCTAAAAGGTGGCGGCTGGTACAAAGACCTATATTCGTCGACCAAGACCGAAGGCCAGGCTGAGTCGAGTCCTAAAGGTACGCCGGTGGCCACCGGTGCAGCGGCAAGTTCGACCAGCGATAATTCGACAAGTAGCGCGCCGGCTGCAGCGCCGAGTGCCAGCGCTGCACCCAGCAGTGGCTCAAGCACTGGCAGTGCCAGTTCGAGCGGCGGTGGCAGTTCGAGCGGCAGCGGCAGTTCGAGCGGCGGTGGCAGTTCGAGCGGGAGCGGCAGTTCGAGCGGCGGTGGCAGTTCGAGCGGCAGCGCGGCATGACCGCGCAACTGCTGGACGGCGCAGCGTTAGCAGCAAAGGTCCGCAGTGACGTCGGGCTTCGAGCCGCAGCACTCTCGGCACGCGGCGTTACGCCATGCCTCGCAGTGGTCTTGGTTGGTGATGATCCGGCCTCGGCGGTGTATGTGAAAGCCAAAAGCAAAGCTGCGATCGACGCTGGGGTCACGCCTCGTGATCATCGGTTACCGCACGCAACCACCGAGCGTGAGCTGCTCACCGTGGTCGACTCACTCAACCTTGACCCACACGTCGACGGTATTTTGTTACAGATGCCGTTGCCTGCGCACATCAATACCGACGTCGTGCTGGCCGCGATTGATCCGGCCAAGGATGTGGATGGGTTGCACCCGTTGTCGCTTGGTTTGTTGGCGCAAGGTCGGCCAAGTTTTGTGCCATGTACGCCCCGCGGCGTTATGCATTTGATCGACAGTGCCGATGTGACGCTTGCTGGCGCACGCGCAGTGGTGATTGGGCGGTCCGTATTAGTCGGCAAGCCGATGGCGTTGTTGTTGAGCAACGCGAATGCCACGGTGATTTTGTGCCATTCCAAGACCCGCGATTTACCAGCGGAGGTTCGTCGCGCCGACATTGTGATTGCTGCGGTCGGGCGCGCAGCAATGGTCCGGGCCGACTGGATCGGCGACAACGCAGTGGTGATCGATGTTGGCATCAATCGCGGCAGCGACGGCAAGTTGTGCGGCGATGTCGCCTTCGCCGAGGTTGCGGCCAAAGCGCGGGCGATTACGCCGGTACCCAAAGGTGTAGGGCCCATGACCATTGCTTGTTTATTGGAAAATACCGTCGACGCGGCCCAGCGGCGACGCGGCTAGTACCTGCTTGGTTCCGCCAGTTATTCATGCACTCTGAACCGACGCGAGGTCGATCGTAGAGTGAATGGAGCGAATGCTGGGGCGCGCGGCCGATCATAGAGCGCATATTTTGAGCGCCGAGGTCGGAGGTTCGTGGTCGGAGAGGTCGGACTCCAAGCGATTTTGAAAGCCTATGCGTTTCGATCGCGTACGCCAACTTTAGCGGCATTGGTAGTAGCAGTCGTCGACCAGGTGCGCCGTGCTTTGAATCGGTTACGGGGTACGTGCAGGCTCGGTGGTGCTGGTCGATATCGGCCGACCCATAGCGCGAACTAGCGCGACCTGCAGTTCGGCCAGCGGTGGCGGATTCGCAACCAATTCATCGGCGCCAGCGGCCCGCGCAAGTTCACGAAGTTTTTTGGTTGAGGCCAAGGCCACTGTCGGAATCGGAGGTTGGTTGCTTTTGGCAATTCGCAAGGATGCCAAACCGCCCTCGACATCAAAATCAACATCGATAATCGCCAGATCGACATCTGCGGTCATCAGTGTGGTGGCAACCTTTGAATCCGCGACCTGCATTACTTCGGCGGTCGCGAAAATGGATTTTACTAACCGCGTTAATGACGTGCGGTCTTGGCGATCGCCACAAAGTAACAGCACCGACATGCCGGTATAGTTGGCGACTAGTTTGTCAATAATGCGGCCAAGGTCGGCGGCTTCGTCGGTTAGCTCGATACCTACGCCCGGCGGACCTTCGCTGGAGTCGCGACCGCGAACCCATACGGCATGGCCGACAACGTCAATTTGACCGACCTTGGGGACCACCAACGCAACTTCGATTCGCGCACCCAGCTCAATGCCGACATCGGTTTCGAGAAACAGTCCACCGCGTGAAATGTTGACCGAATACGCTACCAAAAACGACGATGGCGTTCGAAATTCCACGCGGACGCAATACGGTACGCGGCTATGCTGTCGCTCTGACACTGCGTCGCTCAGTATCCAACACAACGGCAGTAGAGGCTACCGAGATTGCCCACTGTTGACGTTGCGTCATGCGGTTGAGCGTGATGATTCACAGCAGCCGGTCGAGCAGCCGGTCGAGGTGATCGAGGTCAACGTAACGAATTTCGATAGTCCCAGCCTTGCCCGGCGCATCTTCGGTAATGGTGACTGGGCCACCGAGAGCGCTGGTCAGCCGGTGTTCGAGATCTCGAATCGCTGGGGTTTTGCCGCTGCTAGCACTTGGCGTAGTTGATTTCGTCGGCTTTGCCGAAGCAGGTTTGCTCAGCGCTTCGGTCGCACGGACTGATAAACCTTTACTAATGACAGTACGTGCGGCGCGTTCAATTGCCGTGTCATCTTCGAGTGCAAGTAAGGCGCGGGCGTGGCCCATCGTGAGTTTTTTATCTTCAACCCATTGTCGAACCGTTGCGGGCAAACGCAATAGTCGGACGGCATTGGCCACGGTGCTGCGGTCTTTGCCAACGCGTTGCGCGACCGCATCTTGGGTGAGCCCAAACTCGTCCATCAAGCGTTGGTAGGCTGATGCTTCTTCGAGGGGACCTAAGTCGGCGCGCTGTAGGTTTTCGACCAAGGCTCGCTCAAACGCTGCTTGTGGTGCCACGTTTTGCACCACCACGGGTACGTCATGCAGGCCGGCGCGTTGTGCTGCGCGCCAGCGGCGCTCGCCTGCGATGAGGTAGTAGCCGGCGCTATCGCCGGGTCGTGGCCGCACCACGAGTGGCATGATCACGCCATGAATTCGGATGGAGGCGGCGAGTTCTTCGAGTTCAACTTCGCCAAAGTTGCGACGTGGCTGCTCGGGCCCAGGAAACAATTGTTCGATGCCAGCTAAAAAATAGGTGCGATTGCCCGCTGCAACGGGACCAGCGCCAGGGTCAGCGCTTGCGTGGCTGACCATGGTGGCGGCGCTTGAACCGACCAGCGGCGCTGCATGCGACGGTGTCGGGGTGGTGGTCGTGGCGGGGCCACGCGCCGGGCCCGATGGCAACAACGCTGACAAACCGCGCCCGAGGCCTTTTTTCTTTGGATCGATAGTCATGCTAACTGACTGGCTTGCGCCGTGGGTTGATCAACCAGCGTTCGAGTGAGGAACTCGTCGGCCAATGCGAGATAGCTCTTGGTGCCGGGGCAGCGCAGATCGTACAGCAGCACTGGCTTGCCATGGCTGGGTGCCTCGGACAGCCGAATGTTGCGTGGCACCACGGTTTCAAAAAGTTTATCGCCGAAGAATTGCGCGACTTCATCGCGAACCTGAATGGATAAGTTGGTGCGCGGATCGAACATCGTGAACACCACGCCAATAATTGCCAGCGTTGGATTGTACGCGGCGCGCACTTTTTCAATCGTCGAGACCAGCGCTGACAAGCCTTCGAGTGCGAAGTATTCGGCTTGCATCGGCACGATAACTCCGTGCGCTGCAACCATCGCGTTGAGGGTGAGAATACCGAGCGAAGGCGGGCAATCGATCACGATGAAATCGTACGATTCGGCGACCGCCGCCAAGCTGTTGGTTAAAAATCGTTCGCGCGAATCCGCACCGATGAGTTCAATCTCGGCGCCGACCAAATCGGTGGTGGCAGGGGCCACAAACAAGGTGGTGATTTCGGTTGGACGAATCACATCTTCGAGTGCGACATCGCCAACCAGCGCGTCGTAAATCGAGAGCTCGATCTTGTCGCGGGTGTAGCCAACGGAGGATGACGCATTGCCTTGCGGGTCAAAATCGACCAAAAGCACGCGGTAGCCTCGCGACGCCACCGAGGCGGCCAGGTTCACGGCCGTCGTGGTTTTACCCACGCCGCCCTTTTGATTGGCGACTGCGATGATCCTCGACATGCGCGAGTCCTAGCACGAGGCCATGACGATCTCGGCCGCGATCGCCGCATTGACGGAATTAGATGCACATTATCTGACCATCATAAGTTGCTGAAATTAAACATTAAATCTCGAATTATTTATTCGGGTACCAAGTAATAGTAGCAAATGCAAGTCAAAAACTTGGCGTTCTGTCAGATAAAGCATACCTTGTGTTCAGATGTAGGACATGTAGTCCATGTCCTTGGAGGAAACTATGTCGTCAGGATTTCCGCGCGTTTACACCTCTTTTGCTGAATTTGAACGTGACGAGCTTCGCCGTCTCGATTCACTCCACACGTCGGTTGACGACTTGGTGGAAGAACGATTCTCGGTCGACCTCGAGTTTGGTGGCGGCTCCGAAGCGCCACGTAAGCGCGGCCGACCACGTAAGAATCCGTTGTAGATCAATCGGCCGTGGCGGTGCGAGACGAGGGGGCTGGCACATGAGCTGGCACTGGTCGCAGCGCGGACCAGCCGGACACTACCTAATCCACCTAATTCAAATTGGAGTCGCTGACTTCGATTTGCGCTAGCAGGTCGTGCAAGGCGGCGATCGCAATCTCAAGGCGTGTGGTCACGGCTGCTGTCTCAAGCATTTGCTGTCGGTCATTGGCGTCGATGGTAATCGCCGCCGCTACGGCATCGGCGGCAAACCCAGGGCATGGAGTGCGTGCGAGTTCGCACAGCTGCTGACCGGCGTCGGCAAGGTACGGCGCGATTTGATCGCACAAGGTGATCAGTTCTTGGTGGCGTTGCAGTTCGTGGCTGCTCGGAATGGCTGGCTCGTTGAGCAGTTGTTGACAGCAAAACTGCCGATACCCGTCGCTGGTCAGGGCTAATTCACGTTGCACGGAAGCCCGTGCAATGCCACGCAGCAGCAACATAAAACGGCCATCCGCCAGTTCTTCGGAACAAACAATTTGGCCGACTCCGACCGTGGTGTAGATGGCGGGCTGGGCCTGCGCCGCGTTGCCGTAACCTGGCATGAGCCGCGCGATACCCATCACTCCATTTCCTGCAAGGCAGGCCTTCGCCATGGCGCGGTAACGCGGCTCAAAAATATGCAGCGGCAACAGCCCGCCAGGTAGCAACACGCAGTTGGGCAACGGAAACACAGGCAGCTGGTCCAGCGAGTTAGTCACTAATAACTCGATCGCAGTGAAGTCGTGGGTTGGTGCGCGGCTCATGGTTGGTTATCCAAAAACGTCGATGCAGCTACCTGTGATCGCGGGCGGTGCGTCGGCAGCGAGGAAAAGCGCGGTGTTGGCAATGTCGTTCGGGGTCATGTCGGGCTTGGCACCGGGGAGGCCCTCTTGCAGCATTTGCGTATCAACGCTGCCGGGACAAATCGCGTTCACGGTTGCGATGCCGTGCAGTT
>JAYWHS010001077.1:0-2195 GCA_043777635.1 Kofleriaceae bacterium
AACGTGCCGGTATCGCCGAGTTTGCCAATCGCTGCAAACTCAGCTTTGACCGCACGCTCAATATGCCCTTGGGTTACCAGTGCGCTGTCTTCGGCAGCAAAAAATGCAGCGCGTAGCGCAGCGTTGCGAATATAGCCGCCCGACATACGGTAGCGCCGCGCCAGCTCACCAAAATCAATATTGTTGGCCAATGGTAACGATTGCGGCAGCATCGTGCGCCACAGTTGTTCGCGCATGATCTCGTCGGGGAACGGAAACGTGATGCGATAGGTGAGCCGGCGCTTAAACGCTGGGTCGATGCTAGTGGCGAAGTTGGTAGTCAAAATCGCAACGCCTTCAAAGGTGTCGAGCCGCTGCAGGAGGTAATTTACCTGCATGTTGGCATGCCGGTCCGTCGAGGTTTTGACTTCGGTCCGTTTGGCGAACAGCGAATCACACTCGTCAAATAGCAACATGACTTGGCCGTCTTCAGCGGCATCGAATAAGCTGGCCAAGTTCTTTTCGGTTTCGCCAATCCACTTCGAGGTCAAGCGAGAAACGTCGACGCGAAACAGCTCTAAGCCCAAATCTCGTGCCAACACCCCAGCAACCATGGTTTTACCGGTGCCGGGTGTGCCAGCAAATAGCGCGGTGATGCCACGCGAGGTGGTGATGGTTTTATCGAAGCCCCAGGTTTCAAAAACGGTTTTGCGATGGCGCACCCGCGACGTAAGTTCGATCAAACTATCGAGAATGTCGTCGGGTAAAACGATATCGGCCCAGGTCGCGCGCCGAGTAACATGGGTCGCGGTATTGCCGAGGCGGTTTTGTAAATGTTGCGACACGGCGGTTTCGATCAGCGGTTGCCACGACGCTGGGGTGTCGATGCCATGTTGCATAGCTAGGTCTTCACACACGCGATTGACGATGCCCGGGCCAATGCGATTGCGCGCGGCTAAATCGTCGACGGCAACTTCGTTGAGGGCGTAACGTTCTAGTGCATTTTGCCAAATCGCGATGCGATTCATTTCACTGGGCGGATCAAAATCAACGCGCAAATAACCGGGTGGCAAAGGAATCGGAGTTTCTGTTGGCAGCCGGATACACAATGGCCCTGGATGCTTTGCCAGCGCAATGCCGACATCACGTTTGAGGGTGGTTTCGTCCGATGCAAACAGGGTTTCGAGCCCACTCACGCACGGCACCATGCCGCGAAACAAAGCGCGGCGTAATTGTTGCGCCAGTTCGCCAGCGAAATCTGGTGTGTCACGGGGAATCGTGCCGACGTCGATGAGGCCCAACGGTCGACCTGCGCGAGCAGCGAGTGAACATAACAGCGTGCGTCGGCCACTACCGGTGCGGCCGCGGACAACGATGCGCACCCGATGGTCCGCCGGCACTGCGGTGAGATAGGCCAAGGTGCGGGCGCGCTGGTCGCCAGGCAAAAATAATTCGTCGAGATCGCGGTCGGCAAAACGCGGTTTGACCAGACCATTATCGTCGACGATTTGTTCACTCAGCAATTGTTGCAGCATTGGGTCGACGGTCAGCGCGACGTACGGCCGAATCCCATCATCGACGCGAATGAGGCCGAACGTACGCAGGGCGGCATCACTATCGAGCTCAGCACTAAGTTGTTGGGTAAACACCGTCGCCCGGGCCAATGCATCAGCTTCGGTATCGCCACTTGACATCGTGCCGGTCGACGCTGCGGTTGCAAACAAATCAACCAGCAGCACGCGCAGCATGGCTTCGTCGCAGGTGGGCCGGCTGCGATCATTACTGATCATCCGATACACTCGCACCAACTCGCCTCGCACCGTTGGAGCTGCAACCGCGAGCAGCACGGCTTGCGCCAGTGGTGACAAACCAAAGTCATGAGCGATGCGGTCGAACGGCGTTTGTCGACCAAAGCGCGCTGCATTGATTGCTGCACTGCGCTGTTGCCAATGTTGGACCTGGCGTTGGGTAAACCCGAGCTGCGGCGCAGCGTTGCCTGTGATCTCGCCCAGTATACCCATCACTTCGACTTCGCGTGGCATGTCGCCGATATCGCGCACCAATTTGCCGCGGTCCCATTGCTGCGCGATCGCCATATGCGCAGCGCTTGCGATCCAGTCAAATCGGGTTGTTAGATCGGCCGCAACTTCATCGGCAAATGCTGCGGGAATCGCAGGCAAAGGCGCAAAGCCTGATAGCGGTAGATCGTCGACACT
>JAYWHS010001078.1:0-7312 GCA_043777635.1 Kofleriaceae bacterium
GGTGACAGTAAGAGCGAATCCAAAGACGCCAAAGACGCCAAAAAGCCAGCTGATGATGGCAAGGGCAAAAAGGCAGAGGTTTGGCTTACGATCGCGCAACTGCAAACAGGGGCTGAGGAATTAGCGACCCAAGCATCGGCCGACCTCAATCACGTAAATCAATTGCGGTTAGCGTCGCAGCGTGGTCAAGACCCGATCAAGCTCGACTGTGTTAACGACAAACTGCTGCAGATGAAAGGCGAGCGCAACCTCCTTGACGTCAGCACTAGTAGCGTTGGCGATGCCGTCGCGCTAGTAAATGAAGAAAAGGGCAACCAAGCGATGAAAGGCGCTCGCAAAGTTGCGAGTAAAATTCACAGTTTGCGTGAAGCGGCGGATGCCTGCATTGGCAGCAACGAAGTTTTTTACCAAGGTGATACCCAAGTTGACTGGAACGGGCCGGAAACCGATGATCCCGATGGTAACGGCTTTGACCCATCGCTCGAACCGCCAGCATACGCTTCGCCGTTTAGCTGATTGCATCATTGTAAAATACCAATGAAAAAAGGCCCTAGGAGTCTGGTGTTAAACGAGTAAGGAAGTCCAGGCCCCTAGAGGCCTGTTTGCAGTTTCGGCGGTTGCCCACGTTGCAGCCACCGCCCACTATGTGCGGCGTCACCTTGGGTAGTTCGTGGCATTCATAATTACCGTCACATTCAAGGCCGTGGTACATGCGGGGAGCCCAACGCCGTCTCGCAAGCCACGTTGCCATCGGCCGAAGCATTTTTTTAGCTTTTGACCCGCATCAAACAGGTTGTCATGGAACCGCGCAAAGAAGACGCAAAACCTCGCTTTCGACTGGCGCTGCAACCGGTCATCGTTAAGGTCTACAAAGCTGTAGGCGTGATTGCCTTGATGGCAATTTTGGTCGGCTTGTTGAGCTTTCTGATCGTTAACATTTTTTACTTTTTCGATCACACCTGGGTTCGCCCGGTGGTTCTGTCGCCAACTCATCAGCGGGTGATCGATGCGTCGACCCAACTGGCTGATGCCAAGTTGCGCGCGTCGCAATACCAAACTGAAAAACTCGAAATTGAAGCGGGCCTCGCTGAGCTGGATCGCGTGGTCGCGTCGGCTGATAAGTACATCGCCGAAACCGCACCGCTGGTGGCCGCGTTACCGATCAAGACCACCGATGCCGCGTTATTGCGTCGACAAATCGACCAAGTAATTCTTGACCGGCAACGGGCCGAAGGCCAACGGCCAACGCTCAAAGAGCGGCAGTCGCACATTGTCTTGCGGATTAAAGAGCAAGAGCAATTTGTGAATCGGTTGGCAAGCTCGCCGTACCTGCGCGCCGTGGAACGCAAGTTGGTAATTGCATTTGTGCCGTATCAAAACCTCAAGAACGTTAAAGTCGGTACGCCGCTGTACGGTTGTTCATGGGGCCTCGTGCTGTGCTCACGGGTTGGCAAGATCATTGGTGTTATCGACGGTGAAGTCACCGATATGCATCCGCATGACGAAAGTGTGCAACGAGGTCTGATGGTTGAAGTGCAACTGTCGAAACCGTCGGCCGAAGAAGACCGCGTCTTGTTTGCTGGCGGTAAGCCGCTGTGGCTGTTCTAGCTATGTGCGGCGTTACCGAATCGTAGCGCGCTAGTTGTAAAAGATTTTTTCGCGACGCGGCGTGGCCACGCCGTTGCAGATGCAATGACAGCACCGACGGCGAGTTGCAAGTGCAGTTGCAGGTGTCGTTGCAAGTGCAGTTTGAGGTGTGCGCCTGCGCATTTTTCGGCAGCACCACGCCTTGTTATTGCAATTAGTTGGGCTAGTTTTGCAGGCCCGCAATGGTCGCTCGATGTAAATGACTGAACAACAACCAAGCGCTTTTAATTATTGGAAACGAGCGTGGGGCAATGCGTTCCGGCAACGGGCCTTCGCCAATGACGCCATCAGTGGCCTGACGGTAGCCGCCGTTGCGTTGCCGCTCAACGTGGCGTTGGCGGTGACCTGTGGTCTGCCGGCAATCGCAGGTGTCGTCGGTGGCATCATCGGCGGTGCGCTCGCAGCGATATTTGGCGGCAGTCGACTGCAAGTCACAGGGCCAGCTGCGGCACTCAGCTCGATGGTCATCACCATCTCTAGCAAGTACGGACCGCAAGGCGTGGCTGCGGCTACGATGGTCGTTGGTTTTGTTCAGCTCTCTATGAGCTTTTTACAAGCGGGCCGATATGCGCGCTTTGTCCCCGAAATAGTTCTGGCTGGATTCACGACCGGGGTCGGACTCAAGTTACTCGATCAACAGCTGCCTGAACTGCTCGGATTCGATTATCGCATCCAAGAGATGGCTTCGATGATGCACGAGCCACAGTGGCTGCATGACGTAAGTTTGACGTCGTTTGCGGCCGGGCTTGCAGTGATGTTTTTCTTGGTCGCGATGCGACCGTACAAACGATTCCCCGCAGCGCTGTTTGCCTTGATTTTGGTCACCTTCGTAAGTCAATACGTAGGTTCCGGGCTCAAAACGGTTGGCGATATTCCGAGTGGCTTGCCAAGGTTGATGTTTCCGCAAATCGCCGACAACATGTGGGTCGATATTATCCTGGCTGCTGTGCCGCTGGGGCTTCTCGCCGGCGTCGAGAGTCTCCTGTCGGCCAGTGCGATTGATCGGATGACCCAAGCCCAAGGGATAACAAAATATCATCCGAATCTTGAACTATTTGGCCAAGCCATGGCCAACCTCGGCACATCGCTATTTTCTGGTATGCCGGTTTCAGGTGTGATCGTACGGTCGTCGCTCAATGTTGCCGCGGGCGGCAAGACCCGCATGTCGGCGTTGTTTCATGCGCTGTGGCTGTTCGTAGCATTAGCATTTTTTACAGGCTACATACGGCACGTCCCGTTGCCTGCACTCGCTGGGCTCTTGTGTGTGATTGGCTTTCGCTTGGTCGAGGCTAAACATTTCTTCGAGGCATTCAAGACTGCACCACTTGAAGCCTTAGCATTTGGCTTGGCCTGCGTCGGTACGGTGACCGGCCATTTGATGCTGGGGCTAGCACTGGGTGTCGCCGTCGGGCTGTTCGCCGAGTGGTTACACAAGCGCAACATCGACACGCTGACCCCGCTCGACGATCACGCACCAAATCAGCGAGCACGGATTATTCGTCGCGGCTTCGCTCAACCCGGTGAGCTAGCTGTCGTGAAACTGCCGGTGCAACGCGCCAGTTTGCCGTCGGCACGTAAATGGGTGCCGAATGTTCGTTCGACGCCGTTGATTCCCGCAACCGCGTTTGTGCATCCAGCGGCGACTGTAATTGGCCGAGTTATCCTCGGTGACAATGTTCACGTGTCCGCAGAAGTGTCGCTGCGCGCTGATGAAGGTGCGCCGTTTTATATCGGTAACAATACCAACGTTCAAGACGGCGTAATTTTACACGCATTGCAAGACAAGTACGTTTGGGTCGACGGTGCGCAATGGGCCATCTTCGTCGGCAACAATGTTTCGATGGCACACCAAGCCCTGGTCCATGGGCCGTCGTATGTCGGCGATGATTGTTTTATCGGGTTCAAAGCTGTGGTGCACAACACCGTATTGGGCGCTGGTTGTTTCGTCGGCATCGGCGCGGTGGTGGTCGGTGTTGATGTGCCGGAAAAACGTTATGTGCCACATGGCAGCATCATTGATACCCAAGAAAAAGCCGACGATTTGCCGCCGGTCACCCACGACCATCAACACTTCAACGAGGATGTCGTTGAAGTCAATCGTGGCCTTGCGGCGGCGTATCGAGCCAAGCTTGTCGTCAATCCGCCGAGCGGGCGGCGCGCAGCGTCGACGCGCTTGCAACCTGGTGCATGGGATAGCGGCGGCGACGATACGCTCAAGTTTTAGTGATGTGATGAGGACCCAATAATTATGAGTACAACTCAAATCATAGTCGGCGCCGGACTTGGCACGATTCTACTGCTGTTGGTGCTGATGGCGATTTCGGTGAAAACCGTTCGCGAAGGTGAAGTTGGGGTGCGCTTGAGTTTTGGCGCGGCCGAGCGCGCCAGCGACGGCAACTTGCGACTGCGTACGCCGGGGCTGCACTGGGTGCTGCCATGGATGCGACTAGAAATTGTGAACATCGCCGAACAAGTAACCGATCTAAGTGCAGCACTACCGCAAACCATGGCCGCGGACGGCACGGTATTACGGCTGACCTGGTCGGCTCGCCATCAAGTTGAGCAAGCCCGGGTTGATACCTACTTGTTCGGCTTGCGGCAACCGCGTGCCCACGTTGAAGGAATTGTGGCGTGCCATCTGCGCAATCAACTGGCGACCATGACGGCTGTCTCGCTACGGCAAGATGGTGATCTTGCAGCGACGGATGCCGGTGCGGCGGTCGCTCACGCCGGTAGCTTCGCGTATCTACGACGCAAGCGTGGCGATGTGAGCCGGCAGTTTGTGACCGATCATCGGGCATCAATGTTGGCGAACTACGGCACCGATGTCGCAGCGCTGGATCTATTGGATGTGGATCCCCCGGAAGCCTTGGCGGACGCCCTTAACGCTGTGGTTCGCGCCGAAGCCGAAGCCGACGAGAATTTCTTTCGCGCGTCCTCAGAATGCAAACAAACGGTGTTAGCCGCCGATCACAGTTTGCAGCTGGCCACGACGCGTGCTCAAGCCATGCAAAAAGAAATTGAAACGCTTGGCCAATATCTTGAGGGCCTGCGCGCCAATCATCAGCTCGCAAGTTATGTCCAGCGCCGGCAACACGAAGTACTTAAAGGCGCCCGCACCACCTACGTGCGCACCAAGGAGTCAGTATGAACCCGTTGTCATTGGCAATCGGCGCAGGCGCTGTGGCAGTGTTTATCGGCTTGGTGTTTTTTGTGTTCGCGGCGTTTTCGGTCGCTGTGCCTGAAAACACGACGGCGGTGATTATGCATTTTGGCAAAGTCAGTCGCCTGCATGAAAAACCAGGATTGTTGTGGCTGGCCGCTCGGCGCATGCCTTGGTGTGAAGTTAAGTTGATGTCGCGGGCGCGAGATTATCGAGCCTACGATGACATTCACAGCAACGATGCCGCTGGTACCTACGTGCGCGTTGATGCGTGGGTCGAGCTTCGCGTGGTTGATCCGGTTAAATCATTGTTTGCAGTTGGCAACCTCAATGATGCATTGCGTAGCGTGACCTACGATGCGGTTGCCGCAGCGCTGGGTGCGCAAAAATTTGCCGACATTGTGCAAAATGATGCGGCCATCGCAGCGTCGATTTGCAGTGTCATCGCCAAGGCTGCAGCGCCTTGGGGCGTCGAAGTTCAAGCGTTTTGGCTCAAGAATATTCATGTGCGCACCGAGCTCGAAGATCAACTAACGCAAGCGATTGCGGCGCGGCTCGATCTCGCTAAAGCCCGCATCGAAGAAGAGGGCCGGTTGCGAATTGAAGATCTCGAAGCGCAAACTCAGCTCGATGTCGCTGAAAAATTAGCTCATGCCAAAGGCCAGTATCCAGAAAAGGTCGGCGCTGCATACCAAAAATTGGGTGCGCAACCAGAGGTGCTTGATGCGTACCAGACACTGCTGCGTTTGGGCACTTACGATGCGTCACGTACGGTGGTGTTCGATGGCTTTGCCAGCACGGATGTGCGCGCCATGGACGCAGCGATGATGGAAATGATGCCGCAACCGGTTAGCCGTAGTTAACCATTGAACTACGGCGCTGCGTTACGCGCCATGCTCGCTTTCAAAATTGGCCAGTGCAGCGACGAGGGCATGCACCCCTGCTTCGGGAAATGCATTGTAGATGCTGGCCCGCAAGCCGCCGACCGAGCGATGGCCACGCAGCCCCGATAGGCCCAGGGCTTCGGCCCGGGCTAAAAAAGCTTCTTCAAGGGCCGGGCTGGTGGCGCGGAAGGTCACGTTCATGTGCGAACGGCTACCGGGCGCGGCGACGGCATGCCAGAGCTTACTACCGTCGAGAAAATCGTACAGCACCGCAGCCTTGCGGCGATTGCGTTCGCCCATGGTTACCAGGCCGCCTTGTTCGGTGATCCATGCCACGGTTTGACCAATGACAAAAATGCCGAAGGTGTTGGGCGTATTGTGCATCGATTTTTCTTGGTCGAAGACCCGGTAGTCTTCTAACGGAGCCAAGCCCGCGCACGCGGTGGCCAGAAATGCGCGTCGCGCAATCACTAGCGAAATCCCCGACGGGCCAAGGTTTTTTTGCGCACCTGCGTAGATCAATGCGTAGCGCGAGATGTCGATGGGCCGGCTAAAAATGTCGCTTGATGCGTCGCAAACCAACGGCAATTCTCCGACGGCGGGCGGGGCCGTCCACTGGGTGCCGTAGATTGTATTGTTGCTGGTGAAGTGCACATAGCGTGGCGCTGCCGAGAGCGAGAGGTCCGATGGAATGGCGGTGAATTTGCCGACTTCACCGCTGCACGCTACGTGCACGTTGCCAAAACGTTTGGCTGCTTCGATCGCTTTGCCTGACCAAACGCCGGTATGGCAGTAGTCGGCGGTTTGCTCGGCAGGCAAAAAACTACGCGGAATTTGAGTGAAATGCGACGTGGCACCAGCCGTCACAAAAAGTACCGCGTATTCATCGGGTACCGCCGCGAGTTGGCGAATGCTGGCCTCGGTGCGGGCTAATACCGCAGCAAATTCTGGCCCACGATGGCTGTGTTCAAGTACGCCAATACCCGACCCGTCAAGGTCAACCATGGCGGCTGCGGCTGCGGCTACCACCGCAGGTGGCATCATCGCTGGGCCTGAGGAAAAATTTAGGACCCGTGGCAGTTCCGGTGACGACATGCAATCAGCTTAACCGATTGCAGGGCAAGCTCCAGCAACGGGCGCCGCGCAACATACTATCGCTCAAGATCTTCGAAGTAATACACGGTGAGCGTGATGCAGTGAAAGGCTTCGTCGCTGGACTGGGTTACCTGAATTTCCGTAACCTGGCATTCGGGATGGTCGTGGATCCAAGCCGTACACTTTTCACCGAGTTGGGCGCGGTCCATGTGCATGGTCGCGGAAAAAATCTTTACACCGTTGAATTGCATATCGGGGCGGAAAATCGCGCGCCCGGTTGAGTTGCCGTTAGGGGACATGGGCGCCGGAATCTACAGAGCTTCGCGATCGCTGACCACTTTATCGATCGTAAAACGTCGGACAAATCGCCGCAGTGGCTGCACTTGTCGTCGGGAAATCGCCATTCGACCACAATGGGCCAGTTGCGCACTGTAGGGAAAGGTAAACTTATTGATCAAGTTCACGCGCGCGGTCACGGTAGAACGCTATTGCTGCAGGCGGGATTCCTCCAACCACCTTGTCG
>JAYWHS010001079.1:0-2191 GCA_043777635.1 Kofleriaceae bacterium
CCCGCTCCATTTGCGGGCCCCACCCGTTGGCTCGACACACCCCGTGGTAGCTTTGCGGCCCTCGATTTTCCAGCGAATGTTCGAGCGAGCGGCAGCGAAAATGATCAGCCAACGCAAGCCGCACCGACGGTGTTGTTGCTACATGGCTTCCCAGATTTTCCAGGCAACTTTGTTGCGCTGGCCCAGGCCTTGGCCGGTCATGGCGTGCACGTCATCGTGCCGTGGCTACGTGGCTATGCGCCGTCGCCGACGACCGGCTCGTTTCAACTCGAAGACTTGGCAACCGATGTCATAGCAATGGCAACTACCTGCACAGCAACGAGTGCCCGCAGCTCGCTGCATCTCGTTGGACATGATTGGGGCGCAGTATTGACCTACGCGGCTTGTGCACTTGCACCAACTCGTTTCGCGACGGCAACCACCTTGGCAATGCCTCATCCGCTGGCATTTGTGCGTTCATTGCTGGGCCGGCAAGCGCTACGCAGTTGGTACATTGCCGCGTTGCAAATACCCGGCAGTAACAACTGGGCCAAGGCCGGCAATTTTGCATTTATTGACCGGCTATGGCGCACCTGGTCGCCGGGTTTTTCTCTCGACGACAACCACCGCGCAGCGTTACATGCATGTTTAGCGGCGAGCTGGCCGGCGCCACTCGCGTACTACCGCAACCTGATACGCCCATTACCGGCGGCGCTACGGCGATTGCGCGGCCCGCTGGCAGCTGCGTTGCAAGTACCGATGTTGCAGCTCCACGGCCGCAACGATGGCTGCATCGCACCGCAAAAAACCGATCAGCGGCCCTACTTCGTAGCGGGTTTGCAAACCCAGGTTTTCGACGGCACCGGCCACTTTTTCCCGCATGAGCAACCGCAACAATGCGCAGATCGAATTGCTGCCTTCATCAGATCAACCTAATGCCGTGACAGTCCGAAGGCTGCAAGCTAGGCTACATTGATGATTGATTTATACACCGCAGCGACCCCCAACGGCCACAAAGTCTCGATTGCCCTCGAAGAGTTGAACCTGCCGTATCAGGTTCTCAACCTCGATCTTGGCAAACTTGAACAGAAGCAGCCGGCGTTTTTGCAGATCAATCCCAACGGCCGCATCCCAGCGATCGTCGATCACAGCGCCGATGATTTCGCAGTATTTGAATCAGGCGCAATTTTAGTTTATCTCGCTGAAAAAACCGGCCGGTTCATGCCACACGATGCCAAAGGCCGCTCCATTGTCATGCAATGGCTGATGTTTCAGATGGGCGGCGTAGGCCCGATGATGGGCCAAGCCAATGTATTTCTTCGCTACTTCCCAGAAAAAATCCCAGCCGCGATAGAACGCTATCAAAACGAAAGTCGCCGTTTACTCACCGTGCTCGACGCACGCTTAGCCGACCACGAATATTTGGCCGGTGAGTATTCAATCGCCGATATGGCGACCTGGCCATGGGCCCGCATTCATGCGTGGGGCGGAATCTCCGTCGACGGCCTCACCAACCTGCAACGTTGGATCAACCTGGTGGGCGCACGGCCGGCGGTGTTGCGCGGCATGGAAGTTCCAGCCAAGCCAGCTGCGAGCGAAGCCACCACGGCTCAACAAGATGCTGCGCGGGTCGTCGCTGCGCAACAGATTCTGCAAAAATAGCTCAGCCTACTCGCGAGGTAACAACGTGCCCATTGCACCGCTGTCAAACCTGGCTTGCGCATCGGCTAGTTCTTGCGGATGATTCATCACAAAACCAGCTTCGGTGAACACGGTTTCGGCGAGCGGTTTGCCCGAGCCAACCAATACATGGCACTTCTCGTCGGCCGCACGCACCAACACGCTGTCGCCATCATCGAACAGACTCACCGCAACACCGGCCCGCACACTGCGCGGATCGTCGCTGGTGCCAACCAATGCGCGACCCCGCAATACCACCGCAAACGCAGTGTGATCACGCGGTAACTCGTGCCGCAACGACGCCCCCGGCGACAAGTGGGCTTCCACCAAGGTAAACGACGTGCCCGGAATAAATGTCGAAGTTAAACCGCTCGATGAGCCGGCCAACACCCTGACCCGCAGCAATGCACCACGCACCAGCTCGCGCACCGCTTTGCTTGGGACGCCGACTTTGGTTGGCGCGCCGTCTTTGTCAGCGCAGGCCAAATTGATTGTCACCGTCACACCATGACAGCTTCGGCCATATTGCGCG
>JAYWHS010001080.1:0-7291 GCA_043777635.1 Kofleriaceae bacterium
GAGCGCATCTCGCCATGCTCGGGTGGCGCGAGTGTCACGAGAGAACGGTCACCCTGCCATCGCAGGGGGTAGGTGCCTCGACGCTGGCATCATGCCACCACCAAGTTCCCGCAGTATCACCAGATCATCGATCCGTTAACGATTTAGCCTCCACGCGCCGGCCCTATCGTTCACAGCCAACCCGACCCGCACCGCACGGCACTATGTGCAGTTCTCGCACTGCCGTGGACACGCACTCGCGCAAAAACTGCTCGTCGACACAGTCGGCGAAACCTGTATTTCGTAGTAAAACACCGCCATGCTTCAAATGGACAGCCTGGTCACGGATCTCATCTTCAAGAATGAAGCGGCGCTCGATCAAGCCACGCTATTAGTTGGGCTTGGCGGTACGGAACAAGTCAGCAAGTGGAAAGTCCTTGATCCCGACATGCTTGATCCACGCGCCGAAATGGAGCTGTCGCCTTCGATGCCGTTCCGTCGCCGTGGTGAACGGCGCTTAATGTTGCTCGACGAAACCGGCGCACCTTTGCGCGGGGAAAACCCTGATATCAACACCGTTGTCCCGCTCGACTTGCGCCCAGCCAAGGAAGCCCTGATCGGCATCTGCGAACGCTTGCCGATTCGGCTTGGTCGATTATCTATGTTGGGCAGTTGGGGTGATGGCGTCATGGTGGCTCGCAGTACGCGTGATTTGCGCGCGATTGCGTTGCTGCCATGGATTTTAGATCCGCAAGTCGATATCGATGGCAAACGCCGCGGATCGCAACTGTCGCAAAAAGAGTTTGAAACCAAAGTGATGGCGTACGACAAGCGCCTTGAAGAACTCGATGACGCCGACATCTTGGCTAGCATCACCGACGTACTTGGCATCAACCTAGAGCAACGCGGCGAGCTGATTATCGTCGATGTCCTCGACGAAGAAGGTATGTGGTTACCCAAGAACTCGCTGGCCCTCGAAGACGCCCTTGCCGCGTGGAAACGCTTTTCGATGATTCCGGGCGCACCTTCAAGCAAACGTCCGGCGGTCGGACCGAGTAACGGCGTCGCCGCCAACGGCGCGCCTGCGACGCCTGCCCCGGTACCCGTTGTGGCCCCACGCGTTGAACCCAAGGGCCCGCCTCTCACGGTTTGCGAAATTGCAGGCAGCGTGGTGTTGGTATTCCCAGCCGAAAGATTTGATCTTGAAGTCGCTTCGGCGCTGGGCAAACGCGACTGGGACGCGGTGGTGCGCAGCTCCGACGGCTTGACCGGGAGCCAACGCGATCGCCTCCACCGCGATGGCGGTGGGTTTATCGCACCACTTGAATTTTTGTCGGAAGTGTTCGTCGATGGCAAACCACTATCAAAACCAATGTTTGAAAAAGATGCGCAACCGCTCAGTAGTGGCGGCAAGATCCTCGACGTGCACTTCCCGCGATTTGGGCCAGTGTCACTATTTGAACTGCCTGGACAGGGTCGATTCGTCACCAGCATGACCACCCACGCCACCGAAGCTGTCGCGCTCATGCGTTCATCAAAGTAGTCCCATGCGTACCATCGCCGTTGCCAATTGCCTCACGGCCGCCACTATCGCCGTATTCATGTTGGCGGCTCATGATGCCGTCGCTAGTGAGCAGTGGCAACGCGACTACATTGTATTTGGCCGAGGCACGTCGCTGTGGCGTACCGATCCTCGCGGTAAAGCCAACGCCCAGCTCGTTGCGAACTTACCCGAAGGTCGAAGCGCGACTGATGTGTCAGCGCTTAAAACCGATGCCGCTGGCCAAGTCTTACTCGCCGAGATCAGCAGCAAATGGTACTGGCTCGCCCTCGACAGCGCGCAACCAAAACTACAACCGCTAGCATGCGGCCTCGGCGGCGCCGAGCTTGCCCCGCAAGCTAACTATGTCGTCTGCGCCGGTGCCAAACGTGGGACGGCCATTATTCGCCTGGCCGATGGAGTCATCACCTCACGCGAAGTGCCGGCGCAAGGCGCGCGCTTGGCAACCGAAGGTACCGGCTTAGACTTGATTTGGGCTGATAAAAACGGCGTCTGGCGCGCGCCGCTGGCCAAGCCCAAACAGATCATCAAAGTTGCAGGCAGCGCACCGATACGTGATTTTTCGATTAGCCCCGATGGGTCACGTGCAGTAGGATTTTTTGACGATCCACCGCACGGTCAAATGTTATTTGGTTTTGCGCTCGATGGCATTGCGGCTCGCCGCAAAGGCATCAAAGCCGGAATTCCGTTGAACTGGTCACATGATGGCATGTGGGTCTTGGTTCAAGACGGTGCGAGCGCGTGCTTGATGCGAACCCTCGGTGGTCAGTATAAATGCTGGAAGGGCTATGTCGCGGGAGCTGCGGCACCCGACGGACATTGGCAATTGATGTTTGGTAATGAACCTACGCCTAGCAGCAAAGCCACGAAGGGCAGCAGCAAATCCAAGGCTGCAAGTAAAGGTAAAAACAAAGGCAAAAAGTCCGCAGTTTCGGACAGCAAAAGCAAGGGCCCCACTGTCGAGGCTACGCCAGTTTCGAGTGAAACACCCGCCGCGCCGCCACGAGCATTGGACAATGCGCTACCCAACGACGGCGTCGACGGCAATCAAGACGAAAGTGGTGACGATGAACCCGGCGCTGAAAACCACCGCAACGATGGTGCGACCGCAACGATGACACCGCAGGGTAAAGGCCCACACAATCTTTACCGTGGACAACTTGAAGGTGCCTTTACTGACCCACCTGCGTTGGTAGTACCCGATGTAGCAGGCGCTGTGGTTTGGGTGCCGGTACGCACGCCACCGATTACCTCGGGGCTGCCTGCGTATGCCCCAACCCCGCCAGCTGCGACACTGACACCGACGCCGACACCGACACCAGCCTTGCCAAGTACGCCAGTGACGCCCGCACCCAGCGCAACCACGACCACGCCAAAAGCAACCAAGGTTCGCACGGATTTGGGCGCTTCGATTCGACGATAGCGGCGGTGTGACCGTGCCGGAACCGCATCGTCACCCGCCTGTCACCAACTTCTGGTATCAACTTCGGCATGAGCGGACTAATCCTAGTAATCGAAGACGAGACCGACTTAGCAACCACGTTAGAATACAATCTTCGTTCGGAAGGCTTCACCACCCGGGTTGCATTCAACGGCAAGACCGGGCTCGAAGCAGCGATGGCCGAACCTTCGCCAGATCTTATTGTTCTCGATCTCATGTTGCCAGATTTGTCGGGCACGGAAATTTGCCGACGCCTACGCGAACAAGAGCGGACCCGCGAGATCCCGGTCATTATGTGTACGGCTAAAGGCGCAGAAATCGACCGTGTGGTTGGATTTGAAGTCGGCGCGGATGATTACGTGGTCAAACCCTACAGCGTGCGCGAGCTGATCTTGCGCATTCGCGCGTTACTGCGCCGTGCTCACCGCACGGATAGTGAATCTGAAACCGCAAGATTTGGCCGCTTGCGCATTGATCGCGAAGCGCATCGGGTTTGGATCGATGACGCTGAGGTGAGCCTAACCGCGCTCGAGTTTCGACTGCTCCATACCTTCATGTCGCGCAAAGGACGCGTGCAGACCCGCGAAGCGTTGCTATCTGATGTTTGGGGTATTGAAGCTGACGTGACCACACGAACGGTAGATACCCACGTCAAACGCCTGCGCGAAAAAATCGGCGAAGCTGGGATGTATATTGAAACCTTGCGCGGCGTCGGGTACCGCTTCAAAGACCAGCCGGACGAAGCTGACCGCGATATGTAAACATCAGGTTGCACCCTGCCCGCTCGCCAGCCGATTATCTGCGCCGTTGTCGATCGAAGCAATGAATGCAACGATGTGTGCGGCCAACGCCGCCATCACTGTGTTGCGATCGTTACCGGTACGCTTCGGCACTTCAAAGCCGTGATCTGCGTCGGCAATTTCAATCAGCGTTGCCGATGGCAACGCCGCGATTTGTGGACGCAACAACGCCGACTCGGCGAGGGCATCGCGCGCGCCTTGCAAGAACAGCATCGGAGCCGTGATGTTACGCAGATGTGCAGCCCGGGTGACACTGGGCTTTTTTGCGGGGTGTAACGGAAACCCTAAGAACACTAAGCCGTGGACCCCGGGCAAAGATTGCGCCGCATAGGTTTGCGAGGTCATGCGCCCACCCATGGATTTGCCTCCAGCAAACAACCTCAGCTCGGGCCAAGCTTGACGAACCGCAGCGCAAACCTCCCGCACCTCGGCTTCGCAGACCGGCCCGCGATCAGGCATTTTCCGACCGGCGCGCACATAGCCAAAATCAAACCTTGCGGTGGCGATATCGCAGCGAGCCAACGCGTCGGCCATGCCGGTCATGAACCAATGATCTTTGCCTGCGCCGGCACCATGCGCCATCACCAGCACTGCACGGGCGTGGGCCGGCCGGTTGAGCAAGAGGGGTATCGGAGCGAGGACCATCCCGACAGCCTACCGTGTTATTTTGTCGTTGGCCCGCTGCGATGCGCAACAGGCACGGTAGCATGCAACCATGGTTATCTTTCGCGTTGAACCGCGAGCCCCACGGTTGCGCCCATGGGGTGTCGTTATGTTGACGGCGGTCGCCTCACTTACAGCGTGCCACAACGCAACCCGCGTCGAAGATACCCGTCCAGGTGCAGTCTCGTTTGTGGTGGATCAGACCACCGCTCACGGCGGCCAGCCGCGCATCGCCATCACTGAACAAAGCCGTTGGCGCTTTGAAATACCCTTGCTTTGCGAAGGCCAAGAATTTGTCGAACAGAACAATAGTGCCAAAGTTCGGTATCGGCCCAACGTAGCGACTTTCGTGGTCGGCGTAGTGGTTGGCACATTGGGAGCAATCGCCACGGCCAGCGGCTGGACAAGTGATGGCCGAACCAGCAACCCGTTGAGTTACGCTGGGCCAATTGGCATTGCCACCGGCGGAGTTTTGATGATTGGACCGTGGATCGGCAACGGTGAGGTTGAGATTCCTGGCTCGACGGAAAAGCGCCCGCGTTTCAAACGCCAAGGTGAATGCGGCAGCCGACCGATTGGCGCACGTACCGCATTACTCGAATTTCGCGGCGTCAGGGTGTTTGGCACGGTCAATGACGACGGCGAATTTTCGGTTTCGCCATATCAATTCGTCGATGCCTTCGACGCTGGCAAAATTCCGGCCTTCGACATCACGGCAACGCTCGCGACAACAAGCGGGATTCAACAAGTGACCACCGTGATCGATGCATCGGTTTTGGCCCGTCGCAAACAAGCGTTTTTGCGCACCGCCGATTTCGATGCGCATGTTGAACCATTTCGGATGGTGCCCAATTTTGATCGACCGCTGCTTCGGACTAGTCTGACTACCGTCAGCGGCGCGCCGGCCTTGAGGGTTGTTGTTGCCGCTACCAACACGGGCCCTGGTGATGCGTGGGCGCTGCGCGCGCATATCGTAGCCAACGTGCCCGACGTTGACGGCCGGCTGATCTACTTGGGTCACGTCGCCAAAGGCACCACCGTACAACGCGAACTCTTGATTCCACTCGACCAAGCCGGTGCCGAACGACTTCGTGGTGGCGAACTGTCCCTCAGCCTCGATTTTGCCGATGCCTATGGAACCGCACCAAGTGTGCCGATTCGCTTTGTCGGTGCCGTCCTCAACGACGCGCCACGCTAACCAACAGCGCTTTGACAAAACGTTAAAGCGCTGCTGGTTAGCCTCGATCAAACAAGGGACATTCCCGCATTCCCGTCCCTTCTGCCGACGACAAGTCGCCGGCATTCAACCCACCGCGCGTCACTCGCGCACCTTTTCTTGGCTCCTTCATTGGCCGGTCCTGGTTAGAGTCTTACGCGGTATCGGCTTATCGGCCATTGCTCGAATGTACCGGCATCGTCGCACGCACTCTGGTAGCGTAGCGTGCATATGCGACATCTGGGCTTGCTGCTACTATGCGCGACGGTGTTGGGCTTTGCCCCGGGCCGTGCACGCGCGGAAATCAATGGCGCTGACAGCATTGAGTGGGCGACGATCGACGCAGATCTGGTGGTGCGCGGCCACGTTGTCAACGTTGCTGCTAGCAAAGCCAAAGACTCACCGGGTTGGTACGTGGTTACCCTCAGCGTCGCTGAAACCTTAAAGGGCAAAGCGCAAAAGCGCGTCACATTTTTAACACCACAACTTGGCAACGAAGCGCCCGACGAATGGCGAGCCAAAGATCGCGAACTGCTGCTGTTCTTAGTGCGAGGTAGTCGGCGGGCTGCCGACGACAAACGGTATGCCTCGGCAACGTGGGCCCCGCGCCATAGCAACTTTGGCGACAAGCCGTTTTACTTCTTGAATGACAAGACGCTCAGCCCAGCGTTTGCCAGCGATTTCTCGGTGCTAGCCGACCGCAACGTTTTACAAGCCACGATTCGCAACGCTGCAAAATCTAACGCCACCAAAGTTCACAAAGTCGATTTGCCATTTGAATCGCCAGCGTTTACTGCGCTGTATGGTGGCAGTTCAGTGTGGTTATATGTGCCGGCCGATGCTGCACTTGAAGCTCGGGCGCTGACCTGGTTGGCATCCAAAGACCTCGGCCTACGCGAAGAAGGCGTCAAAGCCCTAGGTAACTTTCCTTCGCCAGCAAACATCACCCGACTCAAAGCGCTGCTCGACGATAGCGCCTACGCGACGATCACCACATCGGATAAACCGACGGTGCGCCGGTTCCTGGTGCGTGCCCTAGCAGACGAAGTGTTGAACACCTGGGCGGTGCCGCATCGTCATCCGGTAATCGACATTACGACTGCGCGCTAGCGCAACGCATCGTCACACCACAATAACCGCTGTGAATCAGAAGCGCGGTTGAGGCTGTGGCTGCGGCGGGTAGTATGGCTGGCCTGGCTGCGCCGGATAGTTCGGCTGTGGTTGCGGATAGTACGGTTGCGGCTGTGCCGCCGGCTGTGGTTGCGGATAATAAGGTTGCGGCGCACCATAAGCGGCACCCCCATAGGCACCACCACCGTATGAATTGCCACCATAACTACCTGGTTGCATTTGCGGCAACGTCGACGGTGCGCGCCAACCACTCCAGTCACCAACGCGATCGCGTTTTTCGGTCCACCAGCGACCCGAAAACGATTGGCCACTTGGATTGAAAGAAAGGTAACCTGAGCCCGTAAGAATTGGCTGACCAGGTTCGGTCCATTGAAACTGAAATACGTTGCCGCGCAATTGCCCAGCGAACGAGCCAATCACGTCTTGGCCATTTTTCTGATAGACCCAAATGCCTTGCAAATAGCCCTGCCCCACTGGCGCGCGTGGGTCTTCTTCAATTT
>JAYWHS010001081.1:0-27061 GCA_043777635.1 Kofleriaceae bacterium
CGACGGATACTCGTCTTCGATCATTTTAGCGCACAACTTATATGCGCTTGAAATCATCGTGCCACCCGACTCACGCGTCCTAAAAAAAGTGTCGCGATCAACTTCTTTGGCCATGGCATCATGAATGATGTAACGACTTTCGATGCCGTGATACTGCGAGCGCAACCAGGTATCGATCCAGAAGCTCTCAATGCGTACGATTTCTTTTTGCTCATCACCCATCGAGCCCGAAACGTCCATCATATAAATGATGACGGCATTCGATTGCGGCAGCGGCACCGAGCGCCATGAACGGTAGCGTTTGTCTTCGCGAATCGGCACGACCACAGGGTTTTTCGGATCATACGAACTCATCGAAATTTGCCGACGCATGGCTTGTCGGAATGTTCGACGAAAATGCCGCAAACTCTCGGGCCCGTTATTGCGAATACCCGAATATTTATTCTTGAATGCGACGATCTTCTCGGTGCCTTTAGGTTGAATGCGTGGCAATGCCAGCTCTTCACCCATAATCTCGGCCAGCTCTTGCAGCGTGACTTCCACGTCGGTCATGTGCTCGCCCGGACGGTCGCTAGCTTCGCCTTTACCCGGCTGATCGCCTTGTTCGCCTTGGCCCACGGGCTCGCCTACGTTGCCTTTGCCTTGACCAACGCCGCCTTGTTGCTTGTCGCCGAACTTGAATCGCGGGATGTCGACATGGGGCAACGGCACCGAGACTTTGTCGTTACCTTTTTTGGCAATCATCTCGCCCTGCGAAATGTATTGACGCAAATGCTGCTTAATCTTGCCGCGAATAATTTGCCGAAATCGGCCGTGGTCGAGATCGATTTTTTGACTCATGCGATCACATCCGCGGTTTCGCCACGTTCGTTGATAAAGCACAGCCGCCCACCTTGCCGCTTGGTGCGCTGCACCATTTCCAGCAGTCCTAACGCTCGCGACAATACGCCCACATGATCTTCGGTGCCCAGCTCGACGCACAGCCGCGCCAACAGTTCAGCTAAGGTGCGGTTAATCTCAATTGGGATTGGAGCGCCGACCGGAGATAAGCCGGTGCCCATGCCATGTCCCATGCCAGCATCGGCAATTTCTGAGGAGACGCCGAAAGCCAAGTGGTTCGCGCCACCCGATGCCGCGTCGCTGGACGCCCGCGGCTCAGGTGAAACCTGACGCGACCCCAGAGGATGTGAAGTGTGATCGTCTTTCATGGCGAGACCCCAGCGCTAGCTCTTGACGTCTCCGCGAGCAAAGATCGAAGCGACGAAATTAAGCACATCGGTCGCCGAGACCTCGTCGTAGCCGAAGTTCTTGATCAAGCGTTGCTTGACGACATCGATCTTCGCTTGGGTGTCACGGTCAACAACGCTCGAAACCAACGAAGTAAGTTTGATCGAATCTTTTTGGTCTTCGAACAACTTTGCTTCAAGGGCTTTGTGTAACCGCTCATTGGTTTTGTAGTCAAACGTACGGCCTTCGATCGCCAAAGCGCCGATGTAGTTCATGATTTCCCGACGGAAATCATCTTTGCGGCTTTCTGGAATATCGATTTTGTCTTCGACCGAGCGCATCAAGCGCTCATCGGCTTCTTCATCTTGACCGGTGTAAGGATTTTTGACTTTCTCTTTTTGCGTGAAAGCTTTGATGTTGTCGATGTAGTTGCCGCACAGCTTTGCAATGAGATCTTCATCCGCCGAAATGGCTCGCTGCACTTCGTTTTTGACAATGTCTTCGTACTCTTGTTTTACGATCGACAGCATGTCGCTGTAGCGCTTGCGCTGATCCTCGTTGGAGATTAACGAGTGGTGACGCAGGCCACTTTCTAATTCATTCATCACCATAAACGGATTGATCGCACCGTCGGCTTTATCCGAGACTAGCGCATTGGCGATCTTATCTTGGATGTAACGCGGTGAAATACCGTCGAGGCCTTCGCGGATGGCTTCTTTGCGCAGCTCTTTGATGTTGTCTTGGGTGAAACCCGGCAGCGTTTTGCCATCGTACAACTTGGCTTTTTGCAGTGCCGACAAATTGTGTTTTTTCGGATCTTCGAGGCGCGTCAACACCGCCCACAACGCTGCGACATAAAGCGTATGCGGCGCGACATGCTTGCCGACGCGTTCCGAGGAAAAGTCCTTCACGTAGATACGAACTTCTTCACTCACTTTGGTGATGTACGGAATGTCGACTTTGATCGTGCGATCGCGCAACGCTTCCATGAACTCGTTGTTCAACAGCTTTTTGTATTCGGCTTCGTTGGTGTGACCGATGATTACTTCATCAATGTCGGTCTGCGCGAATTTCTTTGGCTTGATTTTGCGCTCTTGGGTTGCGCCTAACAAGTCGTACAAGAAAGCGACATCGAGTTTAAGAATTTCGACAAATTCAATGATGCCTCGGTTGGCTACATTGAATTCACCATCAAAGTTGAATGCGCGTGGATCGGAGTCAGAACCGAAAGTTGCAATCTTGCGATAGTTGATGTCGCCAGTTAGCTCCGTTGAATCTTGGTTCTTTTCATCTTTTGGTTGGAATGTGCCGATACCGACGCGATCCTGTTCTGACAACACCATGCGGCGGACCCGCACGTGCGTCATCACCTTCTCGAAGTTACCGCCGTAATGCTTCATCAGTTCTTTGAAGATTAAGCGGCATGCCGGATTCACATCGCCGTCGATCTTTACCTTGAAAGAATCGGTCGAAAGCTTGAGGCTCTCGAGCGCTGCGCCACGCCACTCGCGTGGAATCAAGCGCAATGGTTCGTCGTGCATCGGCGATGGGAAACTCTCCGAGCCGCCCGCAAGTTCTGCCAACGTGCCAGGTAGGGACCACGTATATGTGTACATCGCGCCGGCAGCCGACTTCGAATACAGCTCGATGCCGCGCTTCAAGAGGCGCGCAATCGTGGATTTGGCCGACCCAACTGGGCCGTGCAACAGGATGATGCGCTTTTCAGTGCCGTAGCCTTGGGCTGCGCTTTTGAGCACGTTAACCAAACGCATCAACGGTACGTCTAACCCGAACACCGCATCGCGACCGCCGTTGGCATCGTCGCTAAAGAATTTGTACCGCGTCAGCCGCTTTTTATTGTCGATGTAGTCTTCGGTGCCGTGCGACAACACCATGTCGTACAAGCGTTGATACGCGTTGCGCGTTACCAGTGGTTGCTTACGAACGATTTCGAGATACTCCTCGAAACTACCTTCCCAAGCTAACTCTTTATACGTCGCGTAATTTTGCAGCTCAGCAATTTGGCCAACCAACGTCATGGCGCAAAGGCTACCATACTCCCCACGGACGCAACGTTGAACGGCAACGATTTCCAGTCCGGCCACGAGCGACATTTCGACGCTGGCAGCGGCCGATCCGATCCACGCAGCGGGCTGCTGCGCCACAGCGTAAGGCTGGCGGCATGAGCCCTGGCGGACCTCGTCAGCAGCAGCCGTGACGGGTGCGATCACTTGCCGCGAATGTATTTGTCGACTGCCCGTTCGTGTTCTTGAATCGTCTTTGAAAATTTGTGATTGCGCGCGTCTTTTGCAACGAAGAACAGGAAGTCCGACCCATCCGGCCGCATGACTGCCGCAATTGAACCTCGCCCCGGATTACTGATCGGGCCCGGCGGCAAGCCTTCATGCTGGTAGGTGTTATATTGATTGTCAGCGTCGTCGAGCTGCGCGCGGTGTAGCCGATCTTTGATATCCCAGCCTTGGCAGCCGGCCGATTTCTTCACCGGCACGATGCAGCCATAACGAATCGTCGGGTCGGTTTCGAGTTTCTTGGGATTGAACGACGGCGAAGTGAGACGGTTGATGAATACTTGCGCGATCTGTGGCCGTTCCTCGGGATCCACGGCTTCTTTTTCAACAATCGATGCCATGATCAGTGCATCACGGTCGGTCCATTTGAGTTCGCTTTTGAGTTTTGCAAATTCGCGATTGTACTTCTTCGCGAGCTCATTCCAGACTTCACGGTTTTTCGTGACCAACCGCGCCAATACCGTGCTCGGCTTTTCGTTGAGCCGAAAGTCATAGGTGTCGGGAAACAAGTAACCGTCGATGCTTTCGCCTGCGATGCCATACTTGGCCAAAAATGTCGGGTCGCGCGCTAGTTTTTCCAACTCGCTCGCCGTGGCCACTTTAGCGTCTTGCAGCAGCTCGAAATACTCGAGCATGTTTTTACCTTCCGGCAACGTGACCTGCACCGTCACTTCTTTGACCCCTGCGATCAATTCGTTGAGCACCGCCTTCGGTGTCATGTTGTCGCGCAGCAGATATTTGCCGGCTTTGACATTGGTGGTGTCGCCGCGCTTCATCGCGTACAAACGAAACCACGTTGGACGCGAGATAATGCCCTTGCTCGCGAGCAACTTTGCGATCTGAGGGAAACTTTGGTTGCGCGGAATTTCAACTTCGATCTGCAGGCCGCTGCCGGCACGGGCCTCGACCGGGTAACGGCGGGCGCGAGCGTACGCGTACCACCCCAGACCAAGGATCACAGCGAGTGACGCAGCAACAATGATAGCAGCGGTGCGAAAGGTACGTTGCGACATGAAGCAAGCCTAGGTGGGAGTTGTTAGTGCAAAGTGCAAGTATGCCCCACCAAACAACTTAGGTGCGACGCGCATCAAGCCAACCTTGTAAAATGAGGGCAGCCGCTTGTTGGTCGATTACTTCTTTGCGCCGATCCCGGCGTAGCCCGGCTTCGAGCAACACTCGTTCAGCTTGTGCCGTTGTGAAACGCTCGTCCGTTTCAAAATATTCCACTGTTTCAGGTAGGCGCTTGCGCAACGCCTTGGCAAACACCCGCACTCGTTTGGCGCGGATGCCTTCATTGCCCGACAATTCGTATGGAATTCCGACAACCACCGCGATGGCATTGTATAGAGAGATTACAGCCAACGTCGCAGCGACATCCGCATCAGTGCCAGCGCGGGCTAGTACCGTTTTAGGATGCGCAGCGAAGCCCATTTCATCCGATACCGCGACGCCTATTGTCTTTGAGCCAACATCAAGACCAACTGCGCGCATGGCCACTGTTGTAGCCAGAATGTGCACGAGTTGCCACATAGCGGCTACTCCGGTTGCCAGTTCGGCTACGAAAAGTCACGAATTTGAAGCAAGTTCACAAGTTGCAGCCGCGTAAATAACCGGAATTACATGACGTGCTGCGTCAACCAAGAGTTGGCCCGTAGTTTGCTTATCTAACTTAGTGTGCAACCAACCAGGGTTGTGAGGGTTCTAAAGTTAGAACTCCAGGAATAGCGACCCAGTTCAAACTGGTTAGCACTTTGAAAGGCTATCACGCGCGATCTTTAGTAATGAACGTTTCGACTCGGTGGTTGATTAGCGGTTCCCTCCCCTCATCCCGTTAGTCTCCCCCACCACTTGAGGCAATAAGTAAAAACTAAAAGTCTGCGCAATGCCCCGCTTGGCCCCCCCAAGCGGGGCTTTTTTTTGCTCATTGCGGGACGCGGCACAACGCAAAGCGTAGTGTTGGCATGCCATGGCGATAGCTCCACCTGCGCTTCGAACCGGAGATGCGATCGGCATCATCGCACCAGCTGGCCCGACCGACCTGACTCGGCTTGGCCGTGGCCTAGCGTTGATTCCGAAAGCTTATCGTGTCCGATTACCAGCTTCGTTGCGTGAAGGCTACCAACGTCAAGGTGGACCGCGCTACCTGGCCGACGCTGACGCGCAGCGCATCGATGAGTGCAATGCGATGCTACGCGACCCTGATATTCGCACCATCGTGATGGCTCGTGGTGGCTACGGAATCATGCGAATTTTGCCGCAGCTCGACGCTGCCGCGTTGCGCGCAGATCCTAAACCTATTGTTGGTTTTTCAGACGGCACCGCGCTGCTGAGTTGGGCCTGGCACGCCGGGGTGCGTGGCATTCATGGACCGGTAGCCCAACAGTTTGCCGATGTGCGCGCAAGTGATATCGCGCAGCTCTTCGCCCTGCTGACCGAGCCGAAACCCGCCGGTGAATTGCCATGGAGCTTGAAGCGTGAGGCGGCAGGTCGTGGCCCGATCGAAGGCCAGTTATTCGGCGGCAATGCAAATCTGATTTCGCATCTGCTTGCCACACCGTGGCAAATGCCAAGCATCGACGGTTTAATGTGCATTGAAGATGTTGGCGAAAAACCCTACGCCATCGATCGATATTTGACCCATCTCGGTTTAGCTGATGGGCTGCGCGGCACACGGGCGATCATTGCTGGCGATTTTACCCGTTGCATGGATCCATTGCCAGCCGTCGGTGCACCAGATGATCCAAGCGAAGCACTGGCGGTACTGGCGGAGCGCGCCGCCGCACTCGACCTACCCTGCTGGCATGGTGCCGAGTTTGGCCATGGCGCCAACAATTCGCCTTGGCCCTTTGGCGCACGGGCACGCCTCGACGGCGCAACGCTGACATTGCTTGATGCGGCGGTGAGTTAAGCTGCACGTCGCCGAACTCATGGTTGCAGCATTCATGCGGAGAATCAGCATTCTATTCTCCGCATAAAATACGGCAAATAGATTGCTGCAACGAGGCTTCGACCCCATAATCTCCGCATGACTAGCGGTGATTGCACATATATTTGGCAGACCACCGACTGGCCAAACTTGCACTTTGATCTCGCTGCGCTCACCCCTTTGTTGGCCGACGTCAGCCGTGCTCAAGGACATTTGTTGGGCCGCCTGGCCGATGTTGGCATGACCTCGCGTGACCAGGCCAGCCTCGCGGTAGTAACCGAAGACGTAGTCAAAACCAGCGAGATCGAGGGCGAGAAACTCAATGTGCATTCGGTGCGCTCGTCAATCGCACGCCGCCTCGGCGTCGATATTGGTGCGCTCGCCCCAGTTGACCGCCATGTGGAAGGCGTGGTCGAGATGGTGCTCAATGCCACCACCAACTGCAACGCTCGGCTCACTCGGGGGCGGCTGTTTGGATGGCACGCAGCAATGTTCCCCACGGGCTACGCCGGCGCGACGCGGATCACGGTGGCCCGCTGGCGCGACGATGCTACCGGACCGATGCAAGTGGTTTCAGGACCGATGGGACGGCAACGTGTGCACTTTGAAGCGCCACCTGCCGAACGCTTGGAATCCGAGATGCAACGCTTTTTGGCGTGGGCCAACGACGCTTCGCACGAGCTGCCATTGATCACCGCTGGGCTCGCGCACTTGTGGTTTGTCACCTTGCACCCGTTCGACGACGGCAATGGCCGCATGGCCCGCGCCGTCGGGGACTTATTCCTGGCCCGCGCCGACGGCAGCTCGCAGCGTTTCTATAGCCTGTCGACGCAAATCCAACGCGACCGCAAGGCCTACTATGAGGTCCTGGAACGTACCCAAAAGCAGTCATGCAATGTAACCGCATGGCTCACCTGGTTTCTCAAAACATTGTTGCGCGCCTTGAACCATGCACAGCAAACCGTCGATGCTGTGTTGGCGAAAACTCGATTCTGGCAGCGCTGGGCCACACCTGGTGCCGCGCCGCTACACCCGCGCCAAGTGAAGCTGCTCAATCGATTACTCGATGGATTCGAGGGCAAGCTCACCAGCAGCAAGTGGGCCGCGATCGCCAAGTGCTCGCCCGACACAGCGCTGCGTGACATCTCCGATCTGGTGGCCCGCGGTGCGTTGCGCAAATCCGCCTCAGGCGGACGCAGTACCTGCTACGAGTTAACTGAACCGCTCTAGCGAATCGCGACACAAGGGACGCAGCCTAACGTGCGAACCAACGCTAACGACGACTTCCTTGTTGCACGGAATTGCCGCCAAACACCACGGCGTTACGCAGTGCAGGGGTAAAGAGGGAGTACATCATTTTTGGGTTTTCATCAGTCGTTAGCCTGTCGAGTGCCGCCCGATGTTCCGGCGCGAGCACTACGTCGAGGGCTTTTACGTTGTCGTGGAGTTGTTCAACGTGGCTTACGCCGATGAGCGTAGAGGTAACCCCAGACCTGCCGATGACCCAGGCCAGCGCCGCCCGCGCCATGGTTGTGCCGGCTTGTGTAGCGACGTGGCGCAAGCCTTCAACGATCGCCCAATTGCGTTCCGTGAAAAGGCTATCGCCAAAAGGATTGGCGCCATCGAGTCGTTTGTCGTCGGTTGGGCGTTGTTCGCCGGGTGCCTTGGCGCCGCGCGGCAGACCACCTGCCTTGGGCCCTGCGGCATCAACCGTTTTGCGATCGTACTTGCCGGTCAGCAGCCCATAGGCAAGCGGACTCCAAGGGACGATGCCCATACCAAACTCAGTAGCGAGCGGAACATGCTCAGCTTCGATGTCTCGGTTCACCATGGAGTAAAAGTATTGAAGCGCAATTGGACCCGGCGCGGACCTAACGCTCGCTAACGTTGCCAGCTTGGCGACGTACCATGCTGGCGCGTTCGACATCGCCCAGTAGCGAATCTTGCCAGCGCGCACGAGCGTCGTCATGGTTTCGAGTAACTCCTCGGCTGGCGTAACGGAGTCCCAGACGTGCACCCAAAAAAGATCGATATAGTCTGTGCGTAATAGCTTGAGCGATCCTTCAAGTGCTGCATGTATGTGTGTTGCGCTGTTGCCGCCTTGGAGTACCCCGCCACCCGTTGCAAAGCCTGCTTTGGTCGCGAGCACAACCTGCCCGCGAAGCTTACGAGTCTCGATAAATTCGCCTAACATGGCTTCACTGCGTCCTCCTGCGTACACATCGGCCGTGTCGATGAAGTTTCCGCCCGCTTCAATATAGGCGTCAAAAATTGCCCGCGCAGGCTCGTCGCCAACGCCCCAGCGTGCAGTGCCAAACGTCATGGTGCCAAGTGCCAGTGGACTGACAACAAGGCCAGAGCGTCCAAGGGTTCGATAGTCGGTGAGCGTCATGGATTATTGCTTTCTGTAGTGATTGATACATAATGCTTCTACGAGACATTGCTGGGTTGCGCAACCTGTTTTGTAACGATCACTATGAAAACCAACAAAACGCCAAAACCGCGCGCAGGAAGACCGCTTTCGTTCAACCGCGCCGACGCCCTTAGACGAGCCATGTTGCTGTTTTGGCAACATGGCTACGAGGCCACATCGATCGCCTACTTAACCGCTGCACTTGGGATTACCGCACCAAGCCTCTACGCGGCCTTTGGCGACAAGAAGCGCCTTTTTTTGGAAGCCGTTGATCTCTACATGACGCCGCCCACACCGACTGCCGACGATGAAAGTTTGAGCAAAGCCAAAGCCAAACCAGCGGCCGTCAGCGCGAAACAAACTGCACTCGACATGATGATCGGTGCCGCCATGCTTTTTACCGATGAGGGCCACCCACGCGGCTGCCTTGTTGGTAGCTCGGCACTGAGCGTTTCAGCCGAGGCCGAAGACGTTCGCGTACATTTAGCCGCCATTCGCAAAGGCGTCGAGAAAAACCTGCGTAGCCACATTGCGCGTGCAGTGCGCGAAGGCGAGCTACCGGCGGCAACCGAAACTGACGCACTGTCAGCGTTTATCGTTGCGACGATTCAAGGCATGTCAACCCTCGCGCGCGACGGCGCCTCGCGCGAAAAGTTGATGAGCATCGTCGAGATCGCGATGCACGCCTGGCCAACCACCAAGCGATGAATGGCCGTCGTGATTGTAAGCCTTGCCGTCGAGATATTATTCAGCCGCTGCGGCAAGCGACGCCGTCCTCGCACGTGCGAAATTCTTACCAGCCACGCATTGAGCTATCAGCACGAATGCCGTTGCCACGACGCAATTCGTTGAGATGCATGCTCGGCCGCAGCACGCTGACACAGATTCACCTGAAGAGATCGGCGACATCGACGTTGAGCGCCTTGGCGATCTTCGCTAGCGTCCGCACGGTCGGCGATTTCTTGCGGGCGAGCACGTTAGACATGTACCCAGCGGCGACGCCGCTAAAATCTGCGAGCTGCGTCAGCGTCCAGCCGCGCTTGTCCATCAGCACCTTGACGCGCCTCACCAGCGCTCGGTGAACCGAGTCGCGGAGAACGGGCTCTGCAGAGAGCACTTTTGCCGGCACGCTCGAACCGTATGAAAGTCTGTTGCTCCCAAGAAAACAACCGCCAACCCAAACCACCTCGCACCTAACCGCTCAGCTGGGGAGATGTAATTGTCGTTCATGGGAAATGTAATTGTCGTTAGGCAGACGCACACACCAGCCGCCGTTGCGTCGCAGGCGGCACTACCGCAAGAGCCCGAGTCGCGGGCCCGACCAGAAGGGTTCTTATCGACCTGCGCGATGTGCGCAGATAGGAAATCTCGGCAAACGACACGACCTGCCCGTATTGGTGATAGCCCGATAGGCGTTCGTCCGGTGTCACCAGTATCGCTGCCCCAAAGGTCCCAGAATGCCCACGGCAGTTCTGCGAGTTCCACAAGGACGACGCGGAGTGTGGACTCGACTGACCTTTGCATGTGGACCCAGCTCGCATGGCGCAGCCAGCACCTGTGCTAGCTGCGCAGCACCACGTCGATCCTGAGGTGATAGATGGCCGTCTACAAGAGCTGATCTTAAATGCTCGAAGCGTGGCGGCGTGCCGGCTACCGGCCGCCGCACTCTTACCCCCGACGCCACCTCGCCGCCCTCGCGAAGCGAGGTGGAGGCGGCGTGCCGGCTGCCGGCCGCCGCACCCTTACCCCCGACGCCACCTCGCCGCCCTCGCGAAGCGAGGTGGCGACGGCGTGCCGGCTGCCGGCCGCCGTAATCTTACCCTTGTCCACATTTCCGCCCGGCTAGCTAGCGGAAAGGCCCTGCGGGAGTCGACCTCGGCGCCTACGGCGCCGAGGCGGCACCTCCCGCGCAGCCGCGCAACGCGCGGCTGCAGGCCCCACGCTTGGCGTGGGGATACGACTCCGCCGAAGCGAAGCGAGGTGGAGGCGGCGGGAGTCGAACCCGCGTCCGAAGACCCTTCTGGATGCATATCTACGTGCGTTCCCGATAATTTATTGTCGGCACATCAAGCGGCAATCGGTAGTCTCTTGATGCACGTATTTCGTTTTGTCTCGTTTATCGCCCACGAACGCTGCGATGAACCAGTCTGATTATTTCAGAGTCTCTAGCTACAGACGGAAGCTATGAGATTCTGTCGTGGCTTAAATTAAGCCGCGAGAGCAATTGCGGAGTTATCGTTCGCAGTTGCAGGTTTGCCCATTTTTACGTGGCCATGGGCGCCACGACACGCAATACATCTGTATTTGTCCCCGTCGAAACCGTTACGCCCCCTTGTCATAGAACACACCGGACGATGGCTCGCTCGGTACCGGCACTATGGATCCTCCAAGCCAACGACGCAAGGGCCAAGCGATGTCCGATTCAATGGACACGTCGTGCAGACCTTCGATGCACCCCGCGCGTTTGCACGATCATGACCAAAGCGCACGTAGCCCAAGCTCTCCTCCTGGTGATTGCAACAGTGGCGCCCGCTTCAGCGGCACAGCGCAAGCGCCCAACAATCAAACCCATCGCCATCGTTCAGCCGTCGGCAGCGGCCACCGCGTTTGCGCGGCCCGTCGCTTTCATCTCATGCCAGAAAGTCACAGCATTCGCATGCGGCATGCGGGATAGCGCTGGGCGCACCTTCGGCACAGCCCACGAATCGACCATGTGTTCGACCATCACATTTTCGCCCGATGGTTCATTCCGCCAGAGCGGCGATTTGATAAACCACACCGGAGGCTACCGCCTCATCAACCGCGACGTTGAAATGAGGTTTACCGACGACGCTGATTCCTTGCCGCAAACCAACAGCCTTACACTGAACGTCGATGGCACCAAACTCGGCAACATGACCTTGGTGGTTGCGTCACCCGACAACGTGACGCCGCAACAATAGCTGCATCCAGCCGATTGACCGACCTGTGCTACATCAGCGCGCATGCGCTATTTGCACACCATGATCCGGGTTCGCGACTTGCCGGCGACGCTGCGTTTTTTCTGCGACGGCCTTGGCCTTACCGAGATTCGCCGACGCGATTATGAAACCGGTCGGTTCACCCTCATCTTCCTCGGTGTGCCTGGCCAAGACACCGGCGATTCACCACAGGTTGAGCTAACCCACAACTGGGACAACACCGAAGCCTACCCCGGTGGTCGTAATTTTGGCCACCTAGCATTCGAAGTCGACGACGTTTACGCAGCTTGCACTCGCCTGCGCGAACTCGGCTATGTCATCAATCGCCCACCACGTGATGGCCGCATGGCCTTTGTCCGGTCGCCGGACAATATTTCAGTTGAACTGCTTCAGCGCGACGCGGCGTTACCCCCGGCTGAACCTTGGTCATCAGCGGCCAACATCGGCGAATGGTAATACTGTCGCATACGACAAATTCGCTCGCGTCACGTCCGCTTCAACCAACTGTGCAACATTCGGACAAGGTCGCGCGACGCCATTGCGAACAAAAAGCATCACAATGCGGCTAGTCGCCTAGCCAGTATACCTTCAGACGTCGTTTTCCAAGCCCTGAAACTGGCGCAGCGTTTGCAGTGTCGTAGTTCATGAAACCTGCCCGCCTGCACGTGTGTAGCCTGCTGATTGCCACCCAAGCAGTGCTTGGGTGCGTTAGCTCCAGCGATCTCGATGATGTGGCAATCGACCCTGCCGAAGTCCCAGACAGCAAGGCCGACGGGTTGGCGACCGTACTACCGGATGTGCGATGCACGGGAACTCCAGTGTTGCCGGCCGCGATCTCCTGGCGGCACCGCACCAGCAATATCATCAGCTTTGGTAAACCGAATCATCGCGGCTTTGATCTGATCGCATCAGCTAGCGACGCCAAACAAGAAATCGCAGGTGCTGCATCGTATGGCCTCATTGATAAAGCGCTGGTCGACGAACAAGTCGAGCTCTACGCCTGCCGCGCTGGTGCGTGGCAAGCACTTGGCGGCGCGGTAACCGACAAGAACGGTCTATTCAAACTCACCCTGTCAGGCGCGCAACGTTTGCCGATTGGCATGCGCGATATGTATATCGCGATCCCAGGCGACAACAGCGGTGCCACATTTTTGGCAGTGGTTGCCGCCGATGGCACCGCCGCTGCAGTGTCCGACGTTGATGGCACACTAACGTCGTCGGAAAATGCCTATCCATTGTCACTGATTTCCGGTGCTGATGTTGCCATACATCCCAACGCGCCCGCTGCGATGGCCAAGCTTCGGACCCGCGGCTATCTGCCAGTTTATGTGACATCGCGCGGCCATGTTTTCACGGCAGGCAGCCGTGCATGGCTAGCCAACAGCGGCATGCCCCGAGGTCCATTGCGACTCGCACCAACGCTCATCACGATGCCGGGTAGTGCCACGGCCGCGTACAAAGGCAACGTGTTGGCGCAACTTGAAAGTCACGGAATTGAAGTTGCGGTCGGTATCGGCAATCGGGCTTCGGACATTGATGCCTATACCAGCGCAGGAGTTGCAGCTTCCGCAATTTGGATCAAAGGCCCTGAGTACGACAAAGAAGTGCAGCCCAAACTAGCCGCCGGACTCGCCCACGGCTTCACCAACTACGCAGAGCTGAGCGCCGCCATTGCGGCCTTGCCGACACGCTAACGCACGGGTGAGAAAACGCCACACTGTGCCAGCTAACCCGAAACGGCAAATGAATGATCCAAGAAAACCGTGCGAGTAACGCGCGGTGGGTTGAATGCCGGCGACTTGTCGTCGGCAGAAGGGACGACAACGTCCCGGGACGTTCCTTATTTGATCGAGGCTAACCAGCAGGTTTGACACTTTGTCAAAGCGATGCTGGTTAGTGCCTGCACGCGCCAACAACGCGTACCGCGCGCGACTTGGTAGCCATCTGACGCTGCGACCGACAGGTTCTGGTCACTTTCTGTCAGCATCGGCCAACCTACTGCCATTCCGAGGCACAGGCCAGCGGCGCACCAGTTGCACTACCTTGGTACATGTCGAAGCTCACACCTCGTCCGACACCTGCCGTGATCGAAAACGTTCGCATGTTTGCTCGCTTAGCGGCCGCGCTGGTCGACCGCGATCGGCCCCTCATGGTGAATCTCATCGTCACGCGACGCTGCAACTTGAGTTGCGGCTACTGCGTTGAATACGACAAAGTTTCGCCACCGGTGCCACTGGCCGCGCTCAAAGCGCGCATCGACAAACTTGCGGAGCTGCGTACCGTCATCGTGACCCTGACCGGCGGTGAAACGCTCTTGCACCCTGACATCATCGAACTAGTGCGCTACGTACATGATCGCGGCATGGTGCCGGCGCTAAACACCAACGCCTATCTGCTCACCCGTGCGCACATTGAAGGCTTCAACTCCGCCGGTTTGTACGCCATGCAGATCAGCATCGACAACGTGGCACCCAATGCCGTGAGCAAAAAATCGTTGCGACCACTGCAGCCCAAGTTGCGCTTACTTGCACAACTTGCATCGTTCCGCGTGCGCATCAACACGGTACTGGGGTCGGGCCCCGCCGACGAAGCCCTAGAAGTTGCCAAAGCTGCCATCGCCTATGGCTTTGATGCCAAGTGTGCGCTGTTGCGCGAACCATCAGGCCAGCTGGCCAAACTCGATGCCCACACCCGCGCGGTGTACGACCAAATCACCAAGCTGCAAGGCCGCCACCTCGGGCTGCTGAGCGAAGACTTCAATGAAAAGATCTTGCGAGACGGCGAACTCGACTGGAAATGTCGAGCTGGCGCGCGATTTTTTCACGTCTGCGAGAATGGCCTGGTGCATCTGTGTACCCCGCGTTATGGATCTCCGGCCAAGCCGATCGCGGCCTACTCGGTCGACGATATTCGCCTGGCTTTTGCCACTCAAAAATCATGCACTGCAAAATGCCCTGTGGCCTATGCGCACCAAGCCAGCCGCAGCGACGCCTGGCGCAGCCAAGCCAAAACCGAGAACCGCGAGCGCCGTGACGGCCGGCTGCACTTGGCAGTGGTGTAACGACATTTTTTGCTAGCGCTTTATTAGTGTTAATGTAACACTATGTAAATGTCAGCCATCCAGCTCTCCGCGACAACCAAGTTATTTGTGCTTACCGGCGCCGGCATCAGCGCCGAGAGTGGCATCGCAACATTTCGCGACAGCAACGGCCTGTGGGAAAATCATCGCGTCGAAGACGTGGCATCGCCGGAAGGATTTGCCAAATCGCCAATCACCGTCTGGCGATTTTACGCGCAGCGCCGCGCTCAAGCCCTAACCGTCAAGCCAAACCCCGCGCACGCTGCGTTGGCCGGCGCCGAACGGATCTGCGGTGATAATTTCATGTTGTGTACGCAAAACGTCGACAACCTGCACGAAGCGGCTGGCTCCAACCGGCTGATCCACATGCATGGCGAGCTATTCAAAACCCGGTGTTCAGATGATGCGTGTCCATCGCTGCCGTTCGTCGATACCCGCCATGAGTTTGCGACACTGCCACGCTGTGGTTGTGGCGCGTTGCAACGCCCCCACATCGTGTGGTTTGGCGAGGTGCCCTTTGACTTGCATGTGATTAAACGCAAGGTACAAGCTTGCGACATTTTCATGACCGTCGGCAGCTCAGGCGTGGTCTACCCGGCGGCCGGGTTGGTCCGCGAAATCGGCTATCGCAAACAGAATGGTGAGCGCTGCGAATCAGTGTACGTCGGACTGGAGCGACCCGACAACGCAGATGATTTTGATCGCGTAGTGTTGGGCAAAGCTGGCGACGTGCTGCCGACGTTGTTCGGGTAGCGCGTCGGGTCGCGTTTGTTGCGCGCGCTGCGGCCGACAGGTACAACCCGCCGCATGCGCGAGTTGGCAGTACAAAAAATGGTGCGCGAGTTGCGCCCGCTTGTACCGCCGACGTACTGGACCGTGTGGTGGGGCTCGCTGATCAACCGCGCTGGTGGATTTGTGGTGCCGCTGTTAACGCTGTACCTCACTAATTCGCGAGGCATGTCGGCCAGTGAAGCCGGCGCGGTCGTTTCGTACTTTGGGCTTGGCCTTATCGCAGCGGCGCTATTGGGTGGCAAGCTGGCCGATACCATCGGGCGCAAACGCACCATGATGCTTGCGCTGCTAGGCGGCAGTGGCGTTACGCTCGCGGTTGGTTTTGCTCATTCAGCGACGACGATTTCAATTTTGGTGTTTGCGATGGCGTTTATCAATGAGCTGTATCGCCCTGCGGTTGCGGCGTTTGTTGCCGACGTAGTGCCCACGCAGTCACGCTTGGCTGCGTACAGTTTCTTGTATTGGGGCACCAACATTGGTTTTGCCATCGCTAGTGTGCTGGGCGGCGTCATCGCTGACGTGGAGTTTCTTGCCTTGTTTGTATTGGATGCCGCGACTACGGCATTTTACGGAGTTGTGGTGTGGCTGCGGCTGACCGAATCAAAACCAGTACGCGCAGCAGATCATTCCCCGCGGCTTGATGAGGCGCAATCGCCCTTGCGAGATCCGACGTTTCTACTGTTTGTTGCGGTGCATTTAGTTCTAGCGGTGGTGCCCTACCAAAGCGTAGTGACGCTTGCGCTTGAACTCAAACATCAAGGGTACTCAGCAACGACCTATGGTCTTGTCGTCGGGTTAAATGGCGTCTTGGTGATTGGGCTGCAACCATGGGCAACCAAACTTGCGCCGCGCTTTAACCCGCTGCGGCTGCTTGCCGGCTGCGCTATGTTCTATGGCTTTGGCATGGCGCTACACGGCTTCGCGCCGCTGTTGGTAATTCACTTGCTTGCAGTGACGCTGTGGACATTAGCCGAAGTGATGGAATCACCCACGCGTGCCACCGTAGTCGCAGCACTCGCTTCAACGCATGGCCGCGGGCGCTACCAAGGCATGATGGGCATGACGTGGGGGTTTGGTGCGTTTGTTGGTCCACGTTTGGGCACCTGGGGTTGGCAGCGGTTTGGATCCCACATCATGTGGGCCGGATGTTTCGTCATTGGCACGGTTGCAGCGCTGTTGTTGTTGTGGTTGACGCCACGGGTAAGTGCGCGGCTTGAAAACGCGCGCGCCTAGACTCGCATCGAGAACGTAGTTTTAGGAGCATCGAATGCAAGCTCGGCATCTTGTTCTGCAAGTGAACTTCGCAACCAAGCTTGCAGCTGCGGATGCGGTAAAAAATCCGGCTCGCTGAGCACGGGTGCGTTGGCTAACAACACCGGCTGCATGAAGCCCGCAGTTGCCCAATCGAGAAAGCGCCAGCGAGTTTGAACTCGCATCACAATCGCGAAGCGCCGGCGGCCGCGATCCTCGATGGCGCAGAGAGTTGACTCGACCAGCTGGCCATCGACAAAACTACAAATGGTGCGGGCGCGCGAATGCGAACGGGTCGGCTGGTTGTATTTATTGGCTTTGATTTTTTTCATAGCGCGCTCATCGACCAACAACAAAAACGGTTGCTTTACTTTTTGAAAATCTTCTAATAATATGATTTTAAACGATAATATTTTTCAACCAGATTACCATTGCCAACATTCGCATAATGGCATACAAAGGTACCCATGCAGGCCTCACGAGCTTCGTTATTCCGCCTCCTGGGCGACGAAGACCGTTTACGTTTGCTTGCACTGTGCAGCGAAGAAGAGCTAACGGTAAGTGAGCTGGCCACGTTGTTATCTGAGAGCCAACCGCAAGTAACAAAGAAGACACAACCGTTGCGGGAAGCCGGCTTGCTTACCGCGCGCCGCGATGGCACCCGTACATTACTTCGTACCGAAGGCCGTGACTCAGCCGAACCCATCATGGCTGCGGCGATGTCCGAAGGCCGGACATTGTGTGCGCGTGATGGCAGCCTCGCCCGCATCGCCACGGTAGTTGCCCAGCGCGAAGAACTTTCGCGCCGCTTTTTCGATGCTGCGCCAGCGCCAACGGGTGAGCGTTTCACTACACCCGATGCGTCGTTGCTGAGCTATCTCGCGGTGTTCGCGCCGCTGCTGCCAGGTAATGCGCTGGCCGTAGATCTTGGCACCGGCGATGGGCAGTTGTTGCCAATGCTGTCACCGGTTTTTGATCGTGTTATTGCAGTTGACCGCAGCCCTGCCCGCTTGGCGCGATGCGCCGCACGGGTCACCCAGCTTGGGCTGCCCAACGTGCGATTGCGCGAAGGCGATGCTGATGATGCCGATTTGGCGGCCGAAGTTGCACAACGCGGCGGTGCCGATATTGTGATGATGGTGCGCGTACTTCACCACGCGGCTCGCCCCGACGACACCGTGGCCGCAGCCGCGCGATTATTGCGGCGTGGCGGTCATCTCATCATTGTTGACTACGTGCCGCACAGCGACGAAACCATGCGGGCCCAAGGCGATGTTTGGTTAGGATTTGATCCAGATCGACTACGTACATGCATCGAACAGGCCGGACTCGATACCATTGCACTGAGCCCGCTTGCGACGCCATCGGCGTTCGTCGATGAAGACGGCACCACCCTGCCCGCGCATCAAGTCGCAATCGGCCGTCGCGCGGTGCCCCACAACTAATTTTTGCTTTTTGTAACAACCGACAACACGTAACTGGAGATACATCATGGATACCCGCAACGAATTCCCAGCATTTAAAGTTAAAGACATGAACTTGGCCGAACTCGGTCGTAAAAAAATCCGCATGGCCGAAAAAGAAATGCCAGGCCTGATGTCGCTGCGCGCAGAATTTGGCGCAGCCAAGCCGCTCAAGGGCGCGCGCGTAGCTGGCTGCTTGCACATGACCATCGAAACCGCAGTGCTTATTGAAACCCTGGTCGAACTCGGCGCAGAAGTTTCGTGGACGTCGTGCAACATCTACTCGACCCAAGACGAAGCCGCTGCCGCCATGGCAAAAGCCGGCGTACCGGTGTTTGCTTGGAAAGGTGAAAACCTCGAAGAATACTGGCAGAACATCGAACTACAACTCAACGCGTTCAAGGGCGGCAAAGGCCCAAACATGATCCTCGACGACGGTGGCGATTTGACCATGCTCGTCCACAAAGGCGTTGAGTTCGAAAAAGCTGGCGCTGCGCCAAACCCTGCCACGGCCACCAACGACGAATTCCGCGTCGTGCTTTCCGTCCTCAACGAAAGCTTGAAGAACAGCAAGACCCGCTTCCAGACCATCGCGTCGGAAATCAAAGGCGTTTCGGAAGAAACCACCACCGGCGTGCATCGCTTGTACGAAATGGCCAACGCTGGCGCGCTGTTGTTCCCATGCATCAACGTCAACGACTCGGTTACCAAATCGAAATTCGACAACCTCTACGGCTGCCGTGAATCCTTGTTCGACGGCGTCAAGCGCGCCACCGACGTCATGGTTGCAGGCAAAGTTGTTGTCGTTGCAGGCTACGGCGATGTCGGCAAAGGTTCAGCCTTCGCTGCGCGTGGCCTTGGCGCTCGCGTGCTCGTCACCGAAATCGACCCAATCTGCGCACTGCAAGCCTCAATGGAAGGCTTCCAAGTTGTCACGATGGAAGATGCTGCCCCGATCGCCGATATCTTCGTAACCGCAACCGGTTGCATGGATGTCATTCGCGCCGAACACTTCAATGCCATGAAGGATGAAGCCATCCTTTGCAACATTGGTCACTTCGATAGCGAAATCCAAGTTGCGTGGCTCGAAAACAACAAAGAAATCAAAGAAGAAAACATCAAGCCACAAGTTGACCAGTTCATCTGGCCAAACGGCAAGCGCATCACGTTGCTTGCACGCGGTCGCTTGGTCAATCTCGGTTGCGGCACTGGTCACCCAGCGTTCGTGATGTCGAACTCGTTCACCAACCAATGCATGGCGCAAATGGCCCTTTGGGAAAGTGCCCAAACCGGCAAAGACCAAGTCACCGGCATGACCTACGAAAACGGCAAAGTGTACGTTTTGCCAAAGAAGCTCGACGAAAAAGTCGCGCGTCTGCACCTGGCCAAAGTTGGCGTGAAACTGACCACCCTGTCCAAGGCGCAAGCCGAGTACATGGGCGTATCGGTTGATGGTCCATACAAACCAGACCACTACCGCTACTAAGTAAATCGGTACCTCGCGGTATTGTTCGGCGACGCAAGCTTTCATCGGCTTGCGTTTTGTCGTTTCGGCGACATCACGCTACGGTAGCGCCATGTCCATACCGCCGCTGCTGCAACCGCTCGCACTACGCCCAGGAATGCGCGCCAAAAATCGCGTGTGGCTGGCCCCGCTAACCAACATGCAGAGCAACGCCGACGGCACACTTGGCGACGATGAGCTGCACTTTTTAGCCGGCCGCGCCGACGGCGGTTTTGGCTTGGTGGAAACCTGCGCAGCGTACGTGGCACCTGAGGGCAAAGCTTGGGCTGGCGAACTCGGCGTGCACAGCGATGCTATGCTGCCCGGCTTGACCCGCCTCGCCGCCCGCATCCACCAAGGCGGAGCACTCGCTGCCGTGCAACTCTTCCATGGTGGGCTGCGCGCCAATCCTACTGTGAGCGGTGAACCAACGTGGAGCGCCAGCGCTTATCAAGAAGGCACAACACCCGCAGCGCGCGCCGGTACCGAGCTTGATATCGAAAACGTGATTGCAGCATTCGCGCAAGCGGCGCAACGCTGTGCCACGGCGGGCTTCGATGCAGTTGAGTTGCACGGTGCTCATGGCTACTTGCTGTCGCAATTTTTGAGCACGGTTTATAATCAGCGCACCGATCAATGGGGCGGTACTCTAGAAAATCGCGCCCGTTTGATTCGGCACGTCGCGCGCGCCGTCAAAACCGTTGCGCCTGGGTTAGTCTGCATGGTTCGTTTATCGCCGGAAGATTTCGGACAAGCCAAGGGCCTTGACCTCGACGAGACGATTCAAATTGCGCGCTGGCTGGCCGAAGACGGCATGGATGTGTTGCATCTGTCGTTATGGCAAAGTGCACTCAGCACCACCAAACACCCCGCAGCGCATCCAACCACGTTATTTCGTGCCGCACTCGGCCCGGCAATGCGCATCGTAGTGGCTGGGAAAATTTGGACCCGCGCCGATGGTGAGGCGCAACTAGCGCTCGGCGCCGATGCGGTTGCCTTAGGCCGCGCTGCGATCGCCAACCCTGATTGGCCACAACGCGCGCATGACGACGAGTTGGCGATTCGCCTGCCGCCGTTGACGGTCGCGGAACTCCACGACCGTGGCCTGAGCCCAACGTTTGCCAAGTACATGCGCAACTGGAAGGGTTTTGTCGACGAGTAGTCGCCGACGACGTAGCCCGGTTCACGCTGTGGCCCTCGCCTCAGGCAAGCGCCCCGGCGCGCTACAATAATCGAGTGAGTTACGACTTGAATGCGACGTGCGGCACACCGAGGGCTTCGGCAACCGCAGCGTGTGGCACTGAACCTTTGTAGGTATTGATGCCGCTGATGATATGCGGGGTGTGAGCAACGGCTTTTTCCAGCCCTTCCGCCAACCGCACAACGTAACTGATCGTGGAGTTGGTCAAAGCGTAGGTCGACGTGCGGGGCACCGCGCCCGGCATGTTGGCGACGCCATAGTGAATCACGTCGTCAACAACGTAGGTTGGATTGTCGTGGGTGGTGGGGCGTGCAGTTTCGACGCAACCGCCTTGGTCAATCGCGACGTCGACGATCACCGAACCCGCTTCCATCGTCTTCACCATGGCGGCCGACACCAACCGTGGTGCACGCGCGCCAGCAATTAGCACGGCGCCGATAACTAAGTCCGATTCGCGGACAGCTTGCTCAATGGCAAGCGGATCCGAGAATTGAGTATTGATGCTGGTACCGTAGATATCGTCGAGATAGGCCAACGTCTTAAGGTTGACATCGAGCACAGTTACTTCTGCGCCTAGGCCGATAGCGATTCGCGCGGCGTTCGCGCCGACCACGCCGCCACCGAGAATCGCGACTCGACCACGCCGCACACCTGGCACGCCGCCAAGCAAAATACCTTTGCCGCCGCGTTCGCGCTCTAGCGCCATCGCACCGGCTTGCACCGACATCCGGCCAGCTACGGCGCTCATCGGCGTGAGCAGCGGTAAATTACCTGGTTGTGGCTCGATGGTTTCGTACGCAACTGAATTGACGCCACGGTTGATCAGTTCTTTGCCAAGCTCTTGCGCTGCCGCGAGGTGCAGGTACGTAAACAGCAATTGATCCTTGCGCATCAAGCCGTACTCGGGTGCGATTGGTTCTTTGACCTTAACGACCATTTCGGCTTGGCCCCAAATTTCTTCTTTGCTGCCAACGATGGTCGCGCCTGCTTTGACAAACGCTTCGTCGGTAATGCTCGAACCCAGGCCGGCGCCTTGCTCGATCAGCACGGTGTGACCTAATTTTGTCAACGTCGCGACACCCGCAGGGGTCATGCCAACACGAAATTCACGAGCTTTGATTTCTTTGGGAACGCCAATTTTCATGGACCGAAGTGTTCACTGCACCGCCACTACCGTCAATGCAGACATCGATCGATCATCTTACTTCTACGACGCATTTTCGTGCCGCGCTGCGTTAGCCAATCGGCCTGGTACGCCCACCTCACCGACCACCGACCACCGACCACCGACATCTTGGGCGCGCAGCGGACGTGCGTTCAGCCAAGGCGGCGGCAAGCGAGGACCGCAGCGCACACCCGTGCGTGAGGACCGCCGCGCGTCGCCAACGCCGGCTCAATGCGCGTCCGCAAGTGCCGCCCGCGCCGCTACGGTGTCCCGCGTCGCGGGCAAGGAGAACTGAGTCCCGATCACCAACATCTTGGGCGCGCAGCGGACGTGCGGGCGCCGTGTCCCGAGTCGCGGGCCAGGCGGAGTAAGACCCGCACCGCAGCGCACTTCCGGTGCGTGAGGAGCGGAAGCGAAACGACAACGCCGCCCCCGGCTCGGGCACGCCGCCCGCGCCGCTTTACGAGCGGTAGTCGGCGTTGATGCGGACGTACCCCTGCGTCAAATCGCACGCTAAAAATTTCGCTGCATGTTTGCCGACCCCGAGGCCAACTGAAATTTCGTAGCTCGCAGCCTGCATTGCCTTGGCCACGGCTTTTTCGTTCCATCGCGCCACCAACTCACCGTTGGCAACTGTCGCAATCCCAGCGATTTCGAGGGTCAGACGTTCAGGCCTGATCGCGATGCCGGCATTGCCAACCGCACATAACACCCGTCCCCAATTCGGATCGCCACCGGCGATCGCGGTCTTCACCAACGGTGAAATAGCGATACGACGGGCAATCGTGCGCGCATCGGCCACACTTTTTGCGCCGGTTACATTGAACCGGACTACGTGGTGCACACCTTCGCCATCCGACATCAATTGCGTGGCCAAATCGCCAAGCAGGTCAGTGAGCGCAGCCGCCAACGTTCGCCCATGGGCACTGGTTGCACTAGTAACTCGGCCCTTACTGTGGCCCGAGGCCGTGACAGTTAAGGTGTCATTGGTCGAGGTATCACCATCGACTGCAATTGCATTGAACGTCACCTCACACGCCGCCGCCGTCATCGCTTGAAGCAGGGCCGGGGCAATTTGCACATCGGTTGCAACAAACGTCAATGTGGTCGCCATATTCGGCATGATCATGCCGGCACCTTTGGTGCATCCCAGCAAGGTCACCGTCGCTGCCCCCAACTTGATGCGTCGCATCGCAGTTTTGGCCCGTTTATCCGTTGTCAAAATTGCTTCGGAAAACTCACCAAAGCCTTCGCGACGCAGTTGTGCTGCAGCGCTAAGAATCCCAGCTGACACGGCCCGCATCGGCAGCGCTTGGCCAATAACACCGGTTGAACAAACCAAGACTTCACGACGATCAAGCCCCAACACATACGCAGTCTGTTCCACCATCGTGCGCGCATCGGCGTCACCCGTCGGCCCAGTGCAAGCATTTGCGTTGCCACTGTTGATGACAATCGCGCTGGCCGTGCCCTGGCTTTGAATCAGGTGCTTTTGCGAAAGTCGTACCGGTGCTGCTTTTACCCGATTTTGGGTAAACACTGCCGCCGTGCTGGCTGGGCCATCACAGGTAAGCAACCCGACATCACGGCCACCCTTTTTCTTGATGCCCGCCGCAACACCCGCAAACCGAAATCCTGGCACGCCGCGCGCTAGCGCAGCGGTGTTATCGGCTTCGACTTTCTTGCTATTTATTTTTCGAGAACTCGCACTCACGGTGCGTCAGCCGATTCGACGTCATCTTTGCCATGGCATTTTTTGTACTTCTTGCCAGAGCCACACGGACACGGATCGTTGCGGCCAACTTTAGGCTTGTCGCGTCGCACTTGTTCAACTTTGGCTTCGTTGTTGAGCTGGGCGGCACGAGCCGGTTGGCGTCGCGATGCAGCTTGTGCTGCAATCGCACTGTCCAACGAACCTTCGGTCGCCAATTCGTCAGCGTCGGTCTTGTTGTCGGCGCCGGCTTCAATCAAACGTCGCTCGCGCTCAGTCTCGGCTGGAACTTCGGTATCCTTTTGGATCTGAACTCGGAACAGCTTGGTTACCGTATTGGCCGAAATCCGCGCCATCATTTGCGCAAACAAATCGAAGCCGGCTTTCTTGTATTCCTTTTTCGGATCTTTTTGGCCGTAGCCTTGCAGCCCAATGCCTTCGCGCAGACCATCCATCGTGCGCAAGTGTTCAACCCACTGCGAATCGATTTCCTCGAGGGCAAAATGTCGGCCGAAGTACATAAAGAACAGGCGACCTAAGCCTTTTTCGCGCTCGGCTAGCTTCTTTTCAAGTTGGCTCCAGGCTTGGCCGGCAACTTCGTCGGAGGTACCTGGATTAATCTCAAATGCGAAACCAAACTGCTCTTCCAAGGCGTCTTCTAGGCCATCCCAGTCGACATCGTCGTCGCCTTTGGGCGCATTGACGGCGCCAGTGACAATATCGCTAATGCGCAATTCGCACAGGTCAAAGATGCGTTCACGTTGTTGAATTTGCGACGCGGCGATCGTAGTCGCAACGTAGTCGATCAGCGCCTCGCGATCTTCACCGTAGCGTTTTTCGACATCGACCAACGTGCCGTACTGACGCCATAACTCGGCTCGCGCAATACGCCAAGCCGGACGATCATCGCCGACCGGCTTGCCTAACTCGCGGTCTGCCTCGCGTACACTGACGCGCGCGTCGATGTTGCTGAACATTTCGCCAAGCAACTTTTTGATATCTGGCGCTAGTGTCTCTACGGTCCAATCGCCACTGGTCGCGGGCGGCGCAGGTTCGATGCCGGCTTTGCGCTCCTCAGCGCTTGGTTCAGGGTGATACCGACCATCAAGAATCTGCCGACGCAATCCGTAGATCGTTTTGCGCTGTTGGTCCATCACGTCATCGTATTCGAGTACGTTTTTGCGTTGATCAAAGTTGCGACCTTCGACCTTCTTTTGCGCGCCTTCGATCGACCGCGACACCATCGGCGACTCGATCGGCACATCTTCTTCGAGGCCGAGGCGTTCCATCAGCCCACTCATGCGATCCAATCCGAAGATCCGCAACAAGTCGTCCTGCAGCGACAAATAAAATCGTGACGCGCCCGGGTCACCTTGCCGCCCGGCACGACCACGCAACTGATTATCGATGCGTCGCGATTCATGACGTTCAGTGCCGATAATCATCAAGCCGCCGGCTTTGAGCACTTCTTCTTTTTCGGCCGAACATTGCGCTTTAAACTTCGGCAGCAGCTCTTCGAACAACTTTTCTTCATCGATTTCAGGCATCGAAGATCCTCGATACGGATCACCGCCTTCGTCAGGATTTGGCTCGGCAATTTCAACTGCAGCCAACAACTTGGCTTTTTCCTCCGTCACGGCATCGCGTGCCATCGCTTCAGGGTTACCGCCAAGCAAAATGTCGGTACCGCGACCGGCCATATTAGTAGCGATCGTAATCGCGCCTTTGCGCCCAGCTTGTGCAACGATCGACGCTTCGCGTTGATGTTGTTTCGCATTGAGCACGTTGTACGGCAGGTTCTTAGCTTTAAGTAAGTTGGCAACAACTTCCGATTTCTCGACGGAAATTGTACCGACTAGCACCGGTTGGCCACGTTTCACGCACACTTCAATGTCGTCAACCACCGCGCGAAATTTGCCAGCTTCATTTTTGTAAACCAAGTCCGGTGAGTCTTTGCGCTCGATCGGCTTGTTGGTTGGAATCACAGTTACTTCGAGTTTATAGATCTGATGAAACTCGGCTGCTTCGGTGTCAGCGGTGCCGGTCATGCCGGACAATTTCTTGTACATCCGGAAGTAGTTTTGAAACGTGACCGTGGCCATCGTCTGATTTTCTTCTTCGACGGTGGTGCCTTCTTTGGCTTCGATGGCCTGATGCAAGCCATCGCTCCAGCGCCGCCCCGGCATCTTGCGGCCGGTATGTTCATCAATGATGACGACTTTGCCTTCTTCAACTAAGTAGTTAACGTTGCGTTTATACAGCGTGTGCGCTTTGAGCGCTTGGCTCACATGGTGCACCAATTGGATATTGCCGGCAGCGTACAAATTCTCGACTTCGAGCAATTGCTCCATCTTTTCGACGCCGTCGTCGGTCAACATGGCCGAATGGGCTTTTTCATCAACGGTGTAGTCGACTTCGCGCTTGAGGCGCGGAATCATTTTGTCGATCTTGCCGTACAGATCAGCCGACTCTTCACCGGCACCCGAAATGATGAGCGGAGTACGGGCCTCATCGATCAAAATCGAATCAACTTCGTCGACAACCGCATAATTGAGCCCGCGTTGGACCATGCGGTCGGGCGAGCTCTTCATGTTGTCGCGCAGATAGTCAAAACCAAATTCGTTGTTCTGCCCGTAGGTGATGTCGCACTGGTATTGTTGCTGCCTTTCAAAGTCATCGAGCCCATGCACCACGACGCCCGTGGTGAGGCCCAAGTAACCATGCAAGCGCCCCATCCATTCAGCGTCACGACGCGCCAAATAATCGTTCACCGTAACAACGTGCACGCCTTTCCCCGCGAGCGCGTTTAGATACGTAGGCAAGGTTGCCACCAAGGTCTTGCCTTCACCCGTCCGCATCTCGGCGATGCGGCCACGATGCAACACGATACCGCCGATCATTTGCACGTCATAGTGCCGCATGCCTAACGCGCGTCGGCCAGCTTCGCGGACCACCGCATACGCTTCGGGCAACAAGTCATCGAGCGACTCGCCTTTATCAAACCGATTTTTGAATTCTGGTGTCATGGCCTTGAGTTCGGCCTCTGACTTCTTTTCCATC